>DATHUT010000076.1:0-2936 GCA_035462005.1 Gammaproteobacteria bacterium
TATTATACCCGCACCATCGGCTCGCTGCTGTCGGTGGGCCGCCAGGGCATGCTGCTGAGCGATGACCGGGATATCACCCGCCTGGCCACGGCCTATTCGAATTTCTCCCATGCCAAGGAACGTGCCGGCATCGAGCGTGCCCTGCTTAATATCGTGTTCGGGGCCAACCGTTTCTCCACCGACCTGCTGTCGCGTTTCCTGGCCAATGCGGCCAGCCAGAATGTCTACCTGTACGAGTTCGAGGTGGCGGCCGGAGACGAGCAGAAGCAATTCTATCGTCAGAAGGTGACTGGCCGTGAGGTGGCCGAAGCCGAGCGCATGAAGCAGATCGCCATGGAGGGACTCGACGGCCGCCCCCTGGATGTCAACGCCGACCAGTGGTTCGAAATGATCAGCGCCAAAATCAACCTGCTCAAGGACGTGGAGGATGGCCTGGCCGAGACTTTCTACAACGAAGCCGAGAGACTGCGTAGCAGCGCTCAGAGCACCCTGTCCCTGTACCTGGTGCTGACGGTGCTAACTCTGGTGGCGACCGGGCTGCTGGCCTTCTATTCCATTCGCAACATCCTGCGTCAGCTCGGTGGCGAGCCGGAACAGGCCGCCAGTATCGCCGGCCGCATCGCTGCCGGCGAGCTGGATGTCCAGGTGCCAGTGCGTGCGGGCGACGAGACCAGCCTTATGGCGGCCATGAAGACCATGGTGGAAAAACTGTCTCAGATCGTTTCCGAAGTGCGCACGGCATCCGATTCCGTCAGTACCTCTTCCCAGGAAATCGCCACCGGCAATGATGATCTCAGCCAGCGCACCCAGGAACAGGCCTCTGCTCTGGAAGAGACGGCTTCTTCCATGGAGGAGATGACCTCCACGGTGAAGCAGAATGCCGACAACGCCCGCCAGGCCAACCAGCTGGCATTGGGTGCCCGCGATCAGGCGGAACAGGGCGGCCAGGTGGTGTCCATGGCCGTATCCGCCATGAATGAGATCAATGCCTCCAGCCACAAGATCGCCGACATCATCAGCGTCATCGACGAGATCGCCTTCCAGACCAACCTGCTGGCGCTGAACGCCGCGGTGGAAGCGGCGCGTGCCGGCGAACAGGGACGTGGTTTTGCCGTGGTGGCCGCCGAGGTGCGCAACCTGGCGCAGCGTTCCGCCGGTGCCGCCAAGGAGATCAAGGACCTGATCCAGGATTCCGTGGAGAAGGTCAAGGCAGGCTCTGGCCTGGTGGATGAATCGGGCAAGACCCTCACCGAGATTGTGGACAGCGTGAAGAAGGTGACGGACATCGTCGCCGAGATCGCCGCCGCCAGCCAGGAGCAGTCGGTAGGTATCGAGCAGGTGAACAAGGCCATCACCCAGATGGACGAGGTGACCCAGCAGAATGCCTCCCTGGTGGAAGAGGCCGCGGCGGCCTCGCGCTCCATGGAGGAACAGGCGCAGCGCATGGTGGAAATCATGCGCTTCTTCCGTGTCGGCAACATGGCCGCAGGTACCGCGGGAATCTGAACAACGGAATCCTGCAGGGATGGATTCCGATACCCGGTGGCATTGGCCACCCAGTGAATGGAGGCAGTGATGCGTGTAAATCTTCCTGTGACCAATGTCGAGCGCGAGCTCGCCGATGGCGAAAGCGTGGTGTCCAAAACGGATGTAAACGGTGTCATCACCTATGTGAACCGCACCTTTTGCGAGATCAGTGGTTTCAGCGAGGAGGAGCTGATTGGCGCGCCACAGAACCTGGTACGGCATCCGGACATGCCACCTGCAGCCTTCCAGGATCTGTGGGATACCCTGCAGGCTGGCAAGTCCTGGAAGGGACTGGTGAAAAACCGCTGCAAGGACGGGGGATTCTACTGGGTAGAAGCCAATGCCAACCCGATCTATGAAAAGGGCCGCATCGTCGGCTATATGTCGCTGCGCACAAGACCCGCGCGCGAGCAGGTTGAGTTCGCGGAGGATCTGTACCGCAGGTTCCGGGAAGGCAAGGCGCGCGGTTGGACGGTCAAGGAGGGACGGGTATATCGCACTGGATTGCTCGGGCTGCTGGGCAGGCTCCGCAAACCGGGCGTGCGCGGCCGTATCGTGAATATCGTCGCCATTCTGGTGTTGTTCGCCATGATATCCACCGGGATCACGCTTGTGGGCATGCAGGACACTCAAAATGGTCTCGCCACGGTCTATAACGACCGTCTCGTGCCGTCCGGGCAGATCGGCGAAATCGTGCAGCGGGTCATGGAGAACCGTATCCTGGTCATGGATGCGGCGATGCGCCCGAGCCCGGAAGTGATCGCGGAGAACAGCCGCAAGGTCGCCAGTAATCGCGACGCGATTACTGAATTGTGGAATGCATACCTGGCCACCAAGCTCACACCCGAAGAGGAAAAAATTGCCGAACGCTGGGCCCTTGAACGTACCAGATTCGTGGAGGAAGGGCTGGGCGCCACGATGAAATTGCTGGCCGACGGTAAGATCGCAGAAGCGCGCACCATCGTTCAGTCACGCCTGGACGACCTCTATATGCCCGTCAAATCCAACGCCGCCGATTTAATGCAGTTGCAGATGGGTGTTGGCCAACAGGAATACGTTAAGGCGCAGGAGGACTATGTCTTTCACCGGAATCTTGCTCTTGTCCTGATACTCAGTGCTGTCGCTATCGGTCTGGGTCTTGCCTGGATGCTGATGAAGGCAATCCTGCGCCCCCTGCGCGAGGTTGAGGATGTCGCAATGGCCGTTGCATCGGGTGACCTGACTCGCCAAATCAATGTCACCAGCGATGATGAGATCGGCCGTGTTCTGCAATCCATCAAGAACATGAACGGGAATCTACGCGGTATCACCACTGACGTGCGCGCAGGCTCGGTCAATATCGCCGGCGTCGCGGTCGAGATCGCGGCGGGCAATGATGACCTCAGCCAGCGTACCCAGGAACAGGCTTC
>DATHUT010000077.1:0-3376 GCA_035462005.1 Gammaproteobacteria bacterium
TTGCCCAAGACCGGCAGGGTCTGGCGTCGCTCCACCACGCCAATGACCTGCTGTAAGGGTTTGAGGAGTGTTTCGCGTTGAATCTGGAATTTCATGGCGATCCGTCATGGTTCATGTGTGAAAGAAAATAAAAATTATTGGTGTTTGCTCTTTACGTTTCTTTTGGTTGTTACAACTACTAGTCCCGGACCAAGCTGGGGATAAGCAGTATTTTACCTTTAATTTCAATGCGTTGTATGAATCATAAACACGCGCATAAGGCATCGGTCAAGCTGTGCGCGTCCTGTGGATAAAGTGGGATAAACCTGCGCCCGATAATTATCCACAGCTTGTCCCCATCAAGTGCTCAGGCTTCTCAACAGGTTGTTGAAATCCTCCTGCATGCGGGCATCACTTTCCTTTAATTCCACGATCTTGCGGCAGGCATGCAGCACCGTGGTGTGGTCGCGACCTCCGAAGGCATTGCCGATCTCCGGCAGACTGTGGCGGGTCAGCTCCTTGGCCAGGGCCATGGCCAGCTGGCGCGGCCGGGTGATGGAGCGGGTACGGCGCGCCGAAAGCAGGTCGGCGACGCGGATCTTGTAGTACTCGGCCACGGTCTTCTGGATATTTTCGATGGACACCAGTTTGTCCTGCAGGGCAAGCAGGTCGCGCAG
The DNA here is from genome assembly GCA_035462005.1 of Gammaproteobacteria bacterium. Lineage (GTDB taxonomy): Bacteria > Pseudomonadota > Gammaproteobacteria > DSM-19610 > DSM-19610 > JAIVHA01. The sequence goes on from DATHUT010000077.1 coordinate 657, forward strand.
GGCCTCCTTGGTGAACTCCAGGGTGATGGGCCGGCCAGTGAAGCGGGCGCTGGCGATGACACGGCGCAGGGCACCCTCCAGTTCGCGGATATTGGAGGCGATGCGCTTGGCGATGAAGAAGGCCACGTCGTGTGGCATGTCCACCTGGGCCTGTTCCGCCTTACTGAGGATGATGGCGACGCGGGTCTCCAGCTCGGGCGGCTCGATGGCCACTGTCAGTCCCCAGCCGAAGCGCGACTGCAGGCGTTCTTCCAGGCCCTGCACCTCTTTGGGGTAGCGGTCGCAGGTGAGGATCACCTGCTGCTGGCCTTCCAGCAGGGCGTTGAAGGTGTGGAAGAACTCTTCCTGGGAACGCTCCTTGCCGGCGAAGAACTGGATGTCATCGATGAGCAGGGCGTCGACGGATCGGTAATGGCGCTTGAATTCGTTGATGGCGTTGTGCTGCAGGGCCTTCACCATGTCGGCGACGAAGCGCTCCGAGTGCAGGTACACCACCTTGGCGGAGGGATTGCCCTCCAGGATCAGGTTGCCGATGGCGTGCATCAGGTGGGTTTTGCCCAGGCCCACGCCGCCGTAAATGAACAGCGGGTTGTAGGCATTGCCCGGGTTCTCCGCCACCTGGCGCGAGGCGGCGCAGGCCAGCTGGTTGGACTTGCCTTCCACGAACAGGGAAAAGGTGTGGGCCGGGTTGAGGTTGTGGTTGGCGTTGGGGCGGGCGTCGGTATCCGGAGCGGCCGGGGGGCGTGGCGCGCTGACGGCCGCCATGGTGGCCGGCACGGCCTTGGGCTTGCAGGTGCCGATCTCCAGCCGCACCCGCGGCGCGGCGGGATCGCCCATGCCGGTGACCGTGGCACTGATGGAATCGATGTAGTGATCGCGTACCCAATCGAGCACGAAACGGTTCGGCGCCAGCAGCCGCAGGGCACCCCCTTCCTCGATGGCGTGCAGGGGTCGAATCCAGGTGTTGAACTGCTGTTCAGGCAGTTCATTTTCCAGTCGATTCAAACACTTTTGCCAGAGCGAGCCGTCCACTCATCACACCTCGATGCTGCCGGTTCAGGGGGGGATTGAAGGCCGCAGTCTACCCCCCCGCGCGCCACTTATCCACACCCCGCCACAAGTTTTCTCCCTTCCCTTTCCAGTTGCCAAGGGGCAGGAAAACCAGTACTCTTCGCGCTTTTCCCTGCCCGCATTGCGAGCGGGTATTCGCCTTATCATTTCGGAAGCCAAGGTCATGCAGAGAACATTCCAGCCCAGCGTCATCAAGCGCGCCCGTACTCACGGTTTTCGTGCCCGCATGGCAACCAAGAACGGCCGCAAGGTCCTCAAGGCCCGTCGTGCCAAGGGCCGCGCCCGCCTGATCCCCTGATCGATCCACGCCCGGTGGGGAACAGCCAGGCTTTTCCCCGCACGGCCCGTGTCACCAGCGCAGGCGAGTACCGCAGGGTCTTTCAGAACAGCCAGTGCAAGTCCAGCGACCGCTGGCTGACGGTACTGGCCCTGGGCAACGGGCTCGGCCATGCCCGCCTGGGCCTGGCCATCTCGCGCAAGGCGGAGAAGACCGCGGTGGGGCGCAACCGGGTGAAACGCATCATCCGGGAGAGTTTCCGCCACCACCAGGATGAGCTGAATGCCTGGGATCTGGTGGTGATCGCTCGCCCCGGCGTGGCCGCGCAGAGTCGCAGCGCGCTGCAGGCGGCCCTGGCCAAACACTGGACCCGGTTACAACGCACATGCGTCGAATCCTGATTCTGCTCATCCAAGGTTACCGCTACCTGTTCAGCCCCTGGCTGGGCAATCATTGCCGTTTCTATCCCAGCTGTTCCCATTATGCCCAGGAAGCCGTACACACCCACGGCGCCCTGCGCGGCAGCTGGTTGACCCTGCGCCGCCTCGGCCGTTGCCACCCCTGGCATGCCGGCGGCGTCGATCCCGTACCCCCCAAGGAGTCGCACCGTTCCCATGGATAATCAGCGCCTGATCCTGTTCATTGCCCTTTCCTTCGTGGTGCTGCTCATGTGGCAGGCCTGGATGGAGGACTATGGCCAGGCCCCGACGGCCGTGGAAAGTGCCAGCGCGCCCGGCACCCCGGCGGATGCCGAACAGGAGCTCCCGGAGCTGCGTCCCCTGGACGCCACCGATACCCCGGCCGCCAGCCCGCTGGAAGAGGGTGGCCTGCTCAAGCCGGGCATGCCGGTACGGGTGGTCACCGATGTGCTGGACCTGGAGATCAGCACCCGCGGCGGCGATGTGCGCAAACTGCGCCTGCCCACCTACCCGGAGTCCACCGAGCCCGATGCCGAGCCCATGACGCTCATGAACGACAGCCTGCCCAACCTGTTCGTGGCCCAGTCCGGCCTGCGCAGCGCCGAGGGTCCCGAGCCCACCCACCACGTGGAATACCGCGCCGAGCAGGACCACTACGAACTGGCGCCCGGCAGTGATGAACTGCGCGTGCCCCTGCACTGGACCAGCCCGGAAGGTGTCCGTGTCACCAAGACCTACATCCTGACGCGCGGCCAGTTCGATATCCGCGTGGAACACCGGGTGGAGAACGGCAGTGCGCAACCCTGGAGCGGACGCGAGTATCGCCAGCTGCAGCGCACCCAGGTGGCGGAGGCCGGCCAGTCCGCCTTCATCCACACCTACATGGGCGGCGTCATCTACAGCCAGGAAGAGAAATACGAAAAGATCTCCTTCAGCGACATGATGAACGAGAG
>DATHUT010000078.1:0-6855 GCA_035462005.1 Gammaproteobacteria bacterium
CGGGCCTGGGCATCGAATTCATCCCGCTCGCGCTGGTCAGGAAAACGGCTGGCGTCCTCGTAGGCCAGTTCACGGCAATAGACCTCGTAACGAATCCGATACACCACGTCCTGCAGGACAGCGGTATCTGCCGCGAGTACCTGGAAGTAATCATGGAAGGATGCTGACAAGGAACTGGACTCCTGCACTTTATTCATGCTCTACCACTCTTGCGCATTTCACAGGGCCATCGTCAGCCAACTGGAACCCGATCGCCTTCATCCTTGACCCGACGACTAATAAACATTCTTGAAAGAAATGGCGGAAAAAATCCCGAAACCTTTACTGAAACGAGAAAATAAACACCGAAATCCCATTTAAGAGCTGACGCCACCCGGCGTACCGCCAGAGCGACTGTCACCGAACCGAGACACTAATAATCTTTTATTTTCAGCATGTTACAAATTATGCCGCAAAACCTGTCCCCATCTTAAGACAATTCAGCCGCGATTTGCCGGGCATTTACCCTGTCTGTAATTCATGCAGTTGGTAAGCCCTTGATTCAAAGTCGCCCTGAGAGATTGGCCCATATTTTGCTATAGTAAATGGATCCGGTGTTCGAAATTAGAATAGTAACTATGCAAGGGATTCGCGCTTGAGTATGTTCAGCCCTGCCACACCGCCCGTCACCAACTACATGGTGCATGTCCTGTGAGGAGTATAGTGCCTACGCCAACTCCCGCCGGGCATGCATACCCCACGCCGCCCTCTTCTCAGTCGTCCAAAAGCGCCAGACCGGTTTCGACCGTCCTTGGCTTCGGGAGTACACATGGATCGTTCGTGCATGTTTGATCATGAATACGAGACTATTCTTGCCGACACCGGCGAAGCACGGCGCATCCATCACCAGATCCGGTACCGAGTCTTTTGTGAAGAAACCGGTTTCGAGGATGGACAGGCCTTTCCCGCCAACGAGGAATTCGACCAGTGGGACCGGCACGCCGTGCCCTTCATCGTACGTACGCGCCAAACACAGGAATGGGTTGCCACCCTGCGTTTGATTCTGCCCCGGACGAGCCTGCCTTCCCAGCAATTATGCATGCTCGACCGCGGCGCCATCGCCAAGATCAAACCCCATGAGGTGGGCGAGATTTCCCGCCTGTGCGTGCTTCCCACCTTCCGATGCCGCCGTCGCACACCGGGAAGGAGACGCAACACCGTGGTGAACCACCAGCACGAGTCGGAGATCACCCTGGGCCTGTTGCGTGCCGCGGCTGCCTACAGCCAGAAGATGCAGATTCGTTACTGGTATGTGCTGACCACGGGTGGACTCGCCCGACTCATGAGCCGCATGCATCTGCCCCTGCATCCCATCGGCGATGGTATCGAACACCGCGGTACACGCTATCCCTTCCTGGCCCATATCGAAAAATGCCAGGCCCGTGCAGGGAATGTTTCACCCGAGTTCGCGCGACTGTTCAGCCATCCCAACCCCTATGTGCACTACAGCGCACTCCAGGAAGAGGGATCGGAATCGGAACCGGTTTGGGACGACCTGGAGGGACTGCAACTGGGTTGCATCGCCTGAAACGGACTAGCGCAACATTCCGTCTTCGATTTGCACCACCCGATCCGCCATCTCCATCACCTTCGGGTCATGGGTGGAGAAAATGAAGGTGGTACCCTTTTCCCGGTTGATGGTATGCATCAATTCCAGAATGCTGGTGCCGGTCTTGTGGTCCAGGTTGGCAGTGGGTTCGTCGGCCAGCACGATGGCCGGGCGGGCGATCAGGGCCCGGGCGATTGCCACCCGCTGGCGCTGGCCACCGCTGAGCTGGTTGGGGCGGTGGGTGGCGTACTCGCCGACACCGACCAGTTCCAGGTAGCGCTGCACCCGGGCCCGGCGCCGCGCCTTGTCGAAGCGGAACTGGAGCAGTGGGTATTCGACATTCTCCGCCGCGGACAATACCGGCAGCAGGTTGAAGGTCTGGAATACAAAGCCGATCTTCCTGGCCCGCAGGTCCGCCAGTTCGTCCGGGGTCTTGCCGGCCACATCCTCGCCATCGATGAGGATGTGGCCAGTACTGGGATTGTCGATACAACCGATGAGGTTGAGCAAGGTGGATTTGCCACTGCCGGAGGGTCCGGCGATGGCCAGGAACTCGCCCTCCTCCACATCCAGGCTGGTTTCACGCAAGGCCTGGACGCGCTGCTCGCCGAGCGCATAATCCTTGCTAACGCCTCGCACCTCAACTACTGCCGCCATGATCATTCATTCATAGTGTGAAGGGTTTCATGCTAATGGATCGGGGTAGTTTGCACAATCACACTGAAAATCCCGCCACCCTGGCCGATAATGATCCCGAGCGGCCCGGAAGACGGCATGAATATGGAACCCGCATGAAAACGACCCCACTGTTGCAGATTTGTTGTCTCGTCCTTTCCCTGTGCGTCTCCATTCCGGCCGGCGCAAAGGAAACCGTGGATGCCGCGCGCATCGTCGAGAATGCCGATCAGATCCGCTTCCCGGCCCAAGGCTTCCAGGTGGATGCCCGGGTCATCTCCATCACCGACGGCGCACGCAGCGTCCACCAATACCGCATCCTGTCCCAGAACAAGGACAACACCATTGTCATGACCACCGCTCCGGCATCGGAGCGGGGACAGACCATGCTGGTGAAGGGGCAGGACCTCTGGGTATTTATGCCCAATGTTTCCCAGGCCGTGCGCCTTCCCCTGTCGCAACGGCTGACCGGCCAAGTGGCCAACGGCGACCTGGCCCGCGCCAATTTCAGCGGCGACTACGATCCGGAACTGTTGCGCACGGAAACCATCGAGGGCAGGGAATACCATGTGCTGGAACTGACGGCCGTGAACCGTCGCGTGACCTATCACCGGGTAATGTACTGGGTGGAGAAAGACAGCCATCGTCCCTTCAAGGCTGAGTTCTATGCCTTGTCAGGCAATCTGCTCAAGACCGCCCACTATCGTGACTATGTGACCATGGCCGGGGTGGAACGCCCTTCGAAACTCTATATGCAGGACCCGCTCAAGAGCGGGTCGCACTCGTTGATGGAGTACAGCAACATGCAGCTACGGGACCTGCCCGACCGTTTCTTCACCCACAACTACCTGCGTCGCCTGCAGTAGAAACCCTAGCGATTCAGTTCCCGCAGCAATTCCCGCGCCGATTCCGCGAGCACGAACTGTTCATGCTCCGCCAAGAGATTCACCAGCTCCCGCCGTGCCGCCGCCGGCTGGCCATCGTGCTGCTGCCACAAGGCATCCAGGTAGCGTGCCTCCGGGCCACGGTGGGTACGGGTCAGGATTTCATCGATGAAGTCCCGCGCTTCCTTCCCCTTGCCCTGGGCCAGCAAGGCGCGCACCAGGGTGTCCAGCACGTAGGGATGATCCGGCAGTTCTTTCAAGGCGCGTCGGGCATGGGCCTCCGCGCCCTTGGGATCCTGCTCCATGAGCAGGTGAGCCAGATTGTTGAGTGCCAGCACCTGTCCGGGCGCCAGGGCGATGATTTGGCGATAGAGGTCCATTGCCTGCTGCCGCTGGTCCTGTAGCAGGGCGTAATTGGCCTGCGCCAGCAACAGATGGATGTCGTCGGGATGTTCGGCCGCCCATTCCTCCAGAACGTCCAGGGCAGCCTCCTGTTCGCCGGCACTCCATTTCACCCCGGCCAGTTCCACCACCAGGGCGGTGGATGGCGCACGGGCCAGGGCTTCGCCATAGGCCTGGGCTGCACGCTCAGGCTGGTTTCGGGCCATGGCGAGCGCACCTTCCAGCACATGGGTGCGCGGATGATCACCCAAGTCTTCCTTCAGGGATTGCAACACCCGCTCAGCCTCGACGAGATTCCGTTCCTGGACCAGGACATGCCCCCACTCCAACCTGGCCTCGATATGTTCGGGTTCGACTTCCAGGGCCCGGGCAAGCTGCCGTTTCACACAGGCACGCTCACCGGTGCGGTCACACACCAGCGCGAGCCAGTAGTATCCCTGCCCGCGCTTCGGCATGACATCCACCAGGGCCGTGAATTCCGCCCGCGCACTGGGCCAGTTCTGGAGGGCCAGATAGGACTCGCCGACCACGGCCAGCAGGCCGGGGTGGCGGCCATAATGCTCGCGCAGTGGCAACAACAGGGTCAATGCACGTTCGGGTTGGCCCTTGCGTAAATGATGGCGGGCCAATTGGACGGAAAAATCGACCTTCTCGGGGTGGGCCTTGATGGCCCTGTTCAGGGTTTCCACCAGTCCCTTCTCATTGCCCGCGCGGGATTCCAGCAAGGCCAGGTACTGGAGGGTGGGAGCATGCTCCGGGTGGGCCTTGAGGGTGTTTCCGTAGTAGTCGCGAGCCGCGGCGTAATCCTTGTCCTCCATGGCCAGAACCGCCAGGCGATGATTGGCCGCCGGGTCGCCAGGCTCCAGGGCCAGCGCTGCCTCGAAGGACGTCCGCGCTCCGTCCTGTTCGCCAAGACCCAACTGGGCCATGCCCTTGAGTACCAGGGGCATGGGTGCCTCGGGATGTCGCTTCGCGAATGCCTCGGCTGCCGCCAGCGCTTCGCCGAAAGCGCCCTGGTGCAGGTGGGCCATGACCAGGACGATATCCGTCTGTACCAACTCCGGGGAGCGGGCCAGAATGTCTTCCATCACCCGCACGCCGGCATCATAGTCACCGCCGAGCAGCATACCCAGGCCCAGTTGGGCCTGCAGTTGAGGAGAATCGGGATTCAGCTCGGCGAGCTTGTGCAAGTGCTCCATGGCCTCTTCGGTACGCCCCAGCTGCATCAGGGATGAAGCCAACAGCACCAGTGCACGGGTATTGTCAGGGTCACGTGCCAGGATGGGTTCCACCAGCTGTACCGCGCTGTCCGCTTCGCCCCGCTGCAGGCGTGCCGTCGCCAGCAGGATGCGGCCGGGCACATAGTTGGGATTGCGGGCAAAAGCACGCGCCAGGTACTGTTCCGCCTGCTGTGGATTACCGGCGCCCAGGTTGGCAACACCAAGCTGCAGAACCGCGTCCCGGTAGTCTTGCACCTTGCCGAGCAGGCTTTCGAAGTGAACCCGTGCAGTGTCGTAGCGCTGTTCCTGCAGGGCGAGAATCCCCTCGGCATAGTCCAGTGCCGGATGACGCTCGGTGAATTTGCGCATCCGGTCTATATCCTGGCGTGCCTCGTCGAAGCGTCGCAGATAGCTCAGCAGCACGGCACGTTTTTCCAGATTGCCCAGTTGATCACGGCGCGCACCCATGGCCTTGCCATAGTGCTCCACCGCCGCTTCCAGATCCCTCTGGTAATGGGCGAGATCGCCGCGCAGGCTCCAGGCGGCACTGTGATCCTCTTCCAGGCGCAACGCCTCTTCCAGCAGTTGTTCCGCGCGGGAAAATTCCCGGCGCACGGTGGCCACCAGGGCCTGCCCCACCAGGGGCGCCGCGGTGGCCGGGGAAAGATCGCGCGCCCGGGCGAAGCTTTGCTCAGCCTCGCGCACCATGCCGCGACGCATATAGGTATCACCCTGGATGCCCAACAATTCCGCCCATTGCAGATCCGTAAGGGCGGGTGCCCGCTGCACGGCAATGACGTCATCGTATTTACGCTGTTGATACCAGGCGCGGGCAAGCGATACCTGCAAGGCCTCCAGCGGTACACCCAGCTGCCGGGCATGCTGCAATTCCTTCTCGGCACTGGCGCCATCGCCGGCATCGAGATACAGCTCGCCCAACAGCAAACGGGCATCGGCATTATCGGGATTCTTCGCCAGGGCGTTCTTGAGTTCGATCACCGCCGCGCGCAGTTTCCCCTGCTCCACCTGCTCACGGGCCCGGTATACATATTCCACATCACTGAGCGATTGGCCCACATCGCAGGCCGACAGCCAGACTGCCAGCGGCATCGCCAGCACCAGTTTCAAGCATCGAGACTTCATATTCCTGTGTTCCCCCGGTTCGACAGCGTGAACGAAACACCGGCCGGTATTCGTTCACATGAACAAAGCATGATTGTTGTGTTTATGGATCCGTTATGGTGTTTCCCGCACACCTCCGTGCAAGTTCCGGTTATTGGAATACATCGTTTCCCAGCCCCCCCAGGCGGAAGAAGATGCGCATGTCATCCAGGTCGCGCCGGAAGCGAGGGTGAATGCGGGTGCGCATCTCCCGCAGGGCCTCGACCTTCTCCCCGGGCAGGGATTTGTCAGCCGTTTTTACAGCCATCAGCAGGGGCACCTTGAAGGTGCTGACTACCTCGACCCCTGCCGGCAGCCGTTCCTGCACCAGAGCCTGGAATTCCTCCAGCAGGAAGGCCGCCCGCAAGGAACGCTCATAGTCCAGCAACAACTGGTGAGGATCCCGGTCGCGGTTCATGTAGGCAAAAAATATAACAGAATTCAATGATTTGAGCCTGGTAAAATCGGCCAGGTAAAGGGCCCCGCCAGGACTCAGCACGCGGCCGATCTCACTGAAACACTGCTCCAGGTGCGCCAGGCTCGGTAGATGGTGCAGGGATACGGTGCTGATCACCCCATCCACGGATTGATCTTCAAAATCAGTTAGTTTCGTGATATCTCCCACCTGGAAACGGACATTTCCCACTCCACTTCGTTCCACATGGGCACGGGCCTGGTCGAGCATGGTGGCGGACATGTCGATGCCAATGAAGTCGATCTCGGGGTTGAGGGCGGCGATCTGCACCAGTTGGGTGGCGGGTCCACAGCCCAGGTCGATCACCCGGCGGCAGCCCTGCAGCACCTGGGAGGCACGGGCCGTGTGAAACAGGTAGGAGGCCGCCAGGGTGCTATCATTGCGGCCGGTTTCCGTGAAGGCGGCCACCTGGTCGGCATCCTCCATGATGGCATCGGGCTCCGTTTCACG
>DATHUT010000079.1:0-6071 GCA_035462005.1 Gammaproteobacteria bacterium
GGTGAAACGCGTGCGACGGCGGATCTCGGGTTTGACCTGCCAGCGTTCCGACCAGTGCAGCGGGTCACGGACGAAAAAACGTTGGCGCCGCTCGGCGGACAGGCCACGGCTCAGGGCCAGGCTGTCATAGACCCCGGCGCGGGCCTCCTCCAGCACCCGGGAGGAGATGTCCGTGCCGGTGATCTGCACCTCCATGCCGGCGGCGGCACGATTGGCGGCCAGGAATTCCTCGGTCACCATGCTGATGGAATAGGGTTCCTGACCCGTGGAACAGGCCGCCGACCAGACACGGGCCTGGCGCAGTTTGCGACTCAACAGGTCCGGCAGGATACGATTGTGGAAGATATCGAAAGGATGTCGGTCGCGAAACCAGAAGGTTTCGTTGGTAGTCATGGCCTCCACCACCTGCTCGCGCAGAGGCCCCCCGCGCTCTTCCTTCAGCTTGCGTACCAATTCGCCCAATGAACCGAGATGGGCCTCGTTGAGCACCTTCCCCAGGCGGCTCATGACCAGGTACTGCTTGTTGTCACCCAGCACGATGCCACAGGCCTGTTCCAAAAAGACCCGAAAGGCTTCGTACTCGCCGGGGGCGAAGCGTGCATCCTTCAATCGAATGATTCCTTAACGCGGTACGTAAGGGAATGTACCGGCGTGGAGCCTGTACGACAAGTCCGAAGCAGCCTGTTCGTGGGTCTCATCCGGCGCTATGCGCCAGCTTCTCCGTGCGGAAGAAGAAGACAAGTCACGTGGCTGCGCAACGTCCAGCTTAGGCACGCAGCTCCTTCCATAGTTTCATCTGCTTGAGCACCGCCCCGGCCAGGATGTCCGGCTGAAACTTGGCGATGAATTCGTTGGCACCCACCTTCTCCACCATGGCATTGTTGAATACACCACTGAGGGAGGTATGCAACAGGATATAAAGGTCCTTGAAGCGCGGATCGGAACGCACGCTGGTGGTAAAGGTATAACCATCCATCTCGGGCATTTCCACGTCGGAGATCACCATGAAGATGCGATCAGTCACCGCCACTTCACCTTCCTCCGCCCAGGCCTGCAGCTGGTTCAGGGCCTCGCGGCCGTCACGGGCCAGGGTGCAACTGACACCCAACTGGTCGAGGGTACGCTTGATCTGGTTCCGGGCCACAGAGGAATCATCGGCCACCAACACGTGCATGGGAAGATCCGCCTCGCCGTTCTCGCCCACGGTTTGCAACAGTTCACCGGAAACGGTATCCCTACTGCCGATCACCTCGGCCAACACCTTCTCCACGTCGATGATCTCCACCAACTCCTCGTCCACCCGGGTCACGGCGGTAAGGTAGTGGCCACGGCCAGTGCCGCGGGGCGGTGGCAGGATCTCCTCCCAGTTCATATTCACGATTCGGTCCACACCATTGACCAGGAAGCCCTGGGTGCTGCCGTTGTATTCGGTGACGACCACGAATCGCCCCTCCACCTGTGGCTGGGGTGGGCCACCGATGGCCATGGAGAGGTCCATGACCGGAATGGTCTTGCCGCGCATATTGGCAATGCCGCGGATGATGCGGTTGGACTTGGGGACGGAGGTGAGGGGCGGACACTGTATGACTTCCTGCACCTTGAACACATTGATCCCGAACAGCTGCTTGCCGGACAGGCGAAACAGCAGCAGCTCCAGCCGGTTATGGCCGGCGAGCCGGGTGCGCATATCTACATTTGCCAGTAATCCACTCATGGGGTTCTCCGCCTGTACCGTTTTCCCTGTATTGCTGTGCGCGCTATCGGCGCGGCACCGACTTCCTTTACTGACCGGACACCCCGGCACGGGATTTGCATTTTGCCTCCCTGGGGGACCCGCGACCGCATTGGTCCGGGCCCCGGCAAGCCATGGGAGCCAACCATGAACGACCGTATTCGCCACGCTGGAATCCTTCTGGGCGTCGTCCTGTTTCTGTCGGCAACTATTTGTAAAGCTGAGGATTTCCACCAACAGGACGAGATCATCGCCAGCGCCCGCGCCTTCCTGGAGGCGGAACAGCTCGTGGCCCTGGACCGTGCCGGTGAGGTGCGAATGGGGCGACTCGACCCGCGGCTGAGACTTGCCGCCTGCGACGGCAAGCTGGAGGCCTTTCTGCCGCCCGGGGCCCAGGGGATGGGCAACACCACCGTCGGGGTGCGTTGTCCGGCCCCCTCCTGGACCCTCTATATATCCGCACAGGTGATCGTGCAGGGCCAGGTCCTGGTAACCACCCGCCCGCTGGCGCGCGGCGAACGACTCACCGAGGAGCACGTGCAACTGGTGGAGCGCGACCTGGCCAGCCTGCCAAGGGGCTATTTCGACGACCCGCAGCCGGTTATCGGCCAACAGGCCCGTCGCCACCTGGCGGCCGACACCGTCCTCAACCCTCAATTGATCGAGGCACCGCGGCTGGTACGGCGCGGCGAGGAAGTCACCCTGGTGGCCGGCAGCAATGGTTTCGCCATTCGCTCCCGTGGCCAGGCCATGGCCGACGGCAGCTCCGGTGAGGTCATCCGGGTACGCAGCCGTGACTCCAAACGCATCATCGAAGGAAGAGTACTGTCCGCGGGCGTCGTAAAAGTGACGCTTTGACGATACCTGCGTAAAATGGCCCTAAAGTAATTGAATCGATTGACGATACAAAAACCGACACTCACAACGAAACGTCACGAGGTGCCCAGTAATGGAAATTGAAAACAATCACTTGTCGATCCTTGCCCGGCAGGCCAATGGGGCGGCCAAGCCACGCGAAACGGCATTGGAAACCGGCAGCGGCCAACAGGCCGGTCCCGGCAAGGCAAGCGACAGTGTCAGTCTGACCCCCGCCGCGCAACTGCTGCGCGATGCCGAAAGCCGCGTTGCCGATGAACCGGTGGTGAACGCACAGCGGGTCGGCGCGGTACGCGAATCCATCGCCGATGGCAGTTTCAACATCGACCCGGCGCGCATCGCCGATCGCATGATGGGCATGGAACAGGCCCTGGCCCGCCTGCAGTAAAGAGATGAGCCGCGCGATGGATTTTCAACAAGTACATACCCTGCTGCAGGCGGAACTTGACTCGGTGCGCCAGCTGGCCACCTGTCTGGAGCAGGAACAACAAGCCCTCGCCACGCTGGACGGACCCGCCCTGGAAGCGGTCGCCGCCAGCAAGCAACAGCTACTGCTACGCATGGAACAGCAGGCGGAGGAACGGACCCGCCTCGCCACGGAGGCGGGCTACGGCACGGACAGCATGGAGGCCTTCATGACAGCCGCCGATCGCCAGGGTCAGCTGACCGCCTGCTGGAGTGAACTGTTGGAGGCGCTACGCACCTGCCAGCACCAGAACCGCGTCAACGGTGGCGTCATCGTGCTGGGTCGGGAGCAGTTGCAAACGGCCCTGGGACTCTTGCGCGGCCAGCAGACCGGCCCCCGCTCTACCACTTACCAGGCCAATGGACGCACCCCCACCTCCCTGGATCACCGTGCCCTGGGCACGGCCTGAGGACGGCGAACGCCGCCCTTGCCGCGCCCATGTTCTTCCGGCGCCCACCCCACCGCGACCCGGCACTCGAACCTCCCGCCGGTCTTGATGCCCATTCCAGCGCCGAACGCATCACCAACCCGGCGCAGATCGCCCGCTTCCTGCAACTGTTCAAAGACGGGCATTGCCTGCTCAATGTTTCGATCCCCGGCGTGGAAGGCAGTTTCAATTCCGCCGTGCTGCGCGTCTATCCCAAGCGTGAACTGCTGATCCTGGATGAGTTGAACCCCCACGCCGGCCACCAGGCACTGATCAAACGACATCGATTCAATGTGCGTTGTCGCCTCCACGGTGTGGAATACCGGTTTGCCTCCGTGCTGCAGCGGGTCGAGGAACAGCGCGGCATCGCCCTCTATTTCGTAGCCATGCCACAAGTACTGCTGCACATCCAGCGCCGCAACCATTTCCGGGTACCTGTGGACAGCGACGCCGGCATCGGACTGGACCTGCCCAACCTGCCCTTGCTGGAAGAAGGCACGAACCCGTCCCAGGCCAGCCTCCTCGATCTGTCCGCCTCTGGCCTGGGCATGCAGCTCGTCACCCCCGCTCCGCCCGATCGGGGCGACATCCTGCCTGGCTGCGCGCTCCACCTGCCGGACGGCACTGTGATCCGCTCTGAGTTGGAGATCCGCTTTGTCTATGCCCGGGACCGGCTGAGCCCGGTACGGCTGGGTGGTCAGTTCCTCAAGCTCGATCGCAGGGCCCGGAATCAGCTCGGCGCTCTCATCCGGGAACTGGAACGGCGTCACTTGCGCAACCAGTCGCGCTAGCTCATTCCTCCCTCGCCTGCAGGCGATGCGCTAGTCAGTAGGTCCTTCCCAACCCGGGTGGTCGAAGTAACGCGGGTAGTCCCGCAACACACCGTGGATGCGTGGCAGGCCCTCGGGGGATGCCGGCGCCTTGCGCAGGGTCGCGGTACCCTGCAGCAATTCCGCCATCAATACATGCAGCACGGCATCGGCGGCCGGTTCCAACTTGCAGTTCTCCACTAGGAAGGCCACATGATCATCGATGGCCCGCGCCGCATCCGTGGAGGCCTCGGGGCTCAGTTCGCCACGCTTATAGGCCGGCAGCACCTCGGCAAAGGACGCGCGCACGCGGTTCATCCCCTCGCGCAGGGCGGCGTCGGTTGCCCAGCGTTCGCCTTCATTCAATACTAGGCCGCCAGCCTCTTGCGGGGCGTGGTCATGGCCCTGATCCGCCGCGCCGGCGGCATAGCCAGGACCGGCCACCAGCCACAGACCCATCATGGCCACCGGGATGAGAGTTTTGATGGTCAGCTTGTTCATCGTGATGCTCCTTGTTTAATGCAGGAAATATCGTTAATTCGTCATGCCGGCGCATGCCGGCATCCATGTCTTTAAGTCTTCTGGATTCCGGCATTCGCCGGAATGACGAATCAACCAGTGATCCCCGCGGTGATTGCCGGTTACCACACCCATTATTCAAACCCCCTCCCCTCGCCCGCCTCCTCCTCGGTACGGCCATCGCGGATGTGATAGATACGCCGGAAGGTCGGGATGATCTTCTCGTCATGGGTGACGACGATGATGGCGGTGTCGAACTGACGCGCCATCCGGTTGAGAATACGGATCACCGCCAGGGCGCGCTCACTGTCCAGCGGCGCGGTGGGTTCGTCGGCGAGGATCACCGGCGGCCGGTTGACCAGGGCGCGGGCGATGGAAACGCGCTGCTGTTCGCCGCCGGACAACTGCGCTGGCATGGCGCTGGCGCGATGGGCCACGTCCAGGGCCTCCAGCAGTTCCCGCGCACGCCGGCGCGCCTCGCCGTTGGGCAAGCCGGCCAGCATGGGCAGCAGAGCGACGTTGTCGGTGACGTCGAGAAAAGGGATGAGGTACGGCGCCTGGAACACGAAGCCGATGCGGTCGCGGCGCAAGCTGCGCAGGTCGGGGATATTCCAGCCGTCGGCGTAGATCTCCTGCCCACCCAGGGTCATGCGCCCGCCGCTGGGCTCGATCACCGCGCCCAGGCATTTCAGCAAGGTGCTCTTGCCGGAACCGGAGGGGCCGATCAGGCCCACCACTTCGCCGGGCGCCACCTGCATGTCGACATGGCGCAGCGCATCCACGGCGGTATCGCCGGAGCCGTAGCGCTTGCGCAGGCCCTCGATGCGAATGCCGTCCGCGGCTTGTTCAGCCACCGATGGCCTCCGCCGGATCCACCCGGAGGGCGGCGCGGATGGCCAACAGGCTGGCCAGTACGCAGATCACCACCACCGCCAGCAGGCCGCGCGCCGCGTCGCCCGGCACCAGCAGCACATACTTGGGGAAGAAGGGTGCCCAAATGGTGGCGGAGATCTTGCCCACCACGAAGCCGATCAGCCCCAGGCCCAGGGCCTGCTGCAGGATCATGCCGGCGATAGTGCGGTTGCGCGTACCGATCAGTTTCAGTACGGCGATCTCACGGATCTTGCCGAGAGTCAGGGTATAGATGATGAAGGCGACGATGGCGGCGCTGACGATGGCGAGGATCACCAGGAACATGCCGATCTGTTTGGCCGAGGTGGCGATGAGCTTGCCCACCAGGAT
>DATHUT010000080.1:0-1869 GCA_035462005.1 Gammaproteobacteria bacterium
ACGGATTTCCTGAAAGCCGGAAAACCGTGGTCTGTCCCCTATTTTTTGCCTATTTTTTGCCAATTTTTGAGTGATACGCCATGACCGCACCGCTGACCCCGGAACTGCCAGGCTTCGACGATCCCGTCGCCGTACTGCGCGCCTGCCATGAGCGCATGCTGGATCACTGCGACCTGCTGGAGCGCCTCGTCGCCCACGTGACCGACAAGGGCCCGGACAGGGAGGCCAGCTGCGCCGCGGCCAAGGTCTACCGTTACTTCACCACCGCCGCCCGCCATCACCACCAGGATGAGGAACAGGACCTGTTCCCCGTGCTGGCGCGACAGAGCATGAAGATCGCCGACCTGGCCTTCGCCCTGCGCAAGGACCATGAACGGCTGGATGCCCTGTGGAACGATCTGGAGCCGGCATTGCGCCGGGTGCAGGACATCGAGGGCAATGCGGATTTCGCCGCCCGGGCCGCGGAATTCTGTCAACTGACCCGTACCCATGTGGAAAAGGAAAACTGTGAATTCCTGCCTCAGGTGCAGCACAGCCTGAGCAGCCGCCAGCTGCAGGACATCGGCCGCGCCATGGAGAAGCGGCGGCGGCACGGGTGAGGCTGGTTGTCGGACTTCAGTCCGACAAGAAGGGCTCGATCAGCGCCAGCATGCGCTCCCGCGCCCCCCGGTTCTCCTCCACGAACACCCGCCCCCGCTCGCCGGTCTCATGACGGGCATTGGCATCGGCCAGCCAGTCGCAGACCACCGCAGCCAACTCACCGGCATCGCGCACCTGGCGCGCCGCGCCGGCCTCCAGCAGGCGCGCGCTGATCTCCTCGAAATTGAACACATGGGGCCCGAACACCACGGGCAGGCCAAGGGCCGCCGGCTCCAGCATATTGTGGCCGCCGGTGGGCACCAGACTGCCACCCATGAATACCAGGTCGCAGGCCGCCATGAGCAAGGGCAGTTCCCCCATGCTGTCGCCCAGAAACACATCGGTGGCGGGACCGCAGGCTTGTCCCGAGCTGCGCAGCACCAGCTCAAAGCCTTCGCGACGACACAAGCCGGCCACACTGGCGAAACGTTCCGGGTGGCGGGGCACAAGTACCAGCAGGGCATTAGCGTGGACGGTACGCACCTGGCGGAAGGCCGCCAGCACCTGCTCATCTTCGCCCTCATGGGTACTGGCCGCGATCCATACCGGCCGCTCCACGCCGAAATCCCGGCGTAGCACCGCCGCCTGTTCGCGCAGACTGGGAGGCAGGTGGAGGTCGAACTTGATGCTGCCACACACACTCACGCGCTCCGGCGCCGCACCCAGGGCCAGGAAGCGACGTGCGTCCGCCTCGCCCTGGGCCGCCAGCTGGCTGATATCCGCCAGGGTGGAACGGCTCAGTGCCGGCACGCGCTGGTAGCCACGCAGGGAACGTTCCGACAGGCGTGCATTCAGCAACAGCAGGGGAATGTCACGCCGCCGGCAGGCCCGGAACAGATTGGGCCACAGTTCGGTTTCCATGATGAGGGCGATGGACGGCCGAAAGGTGGCCAGGAAACGCCGCGCGACGCCTGGCAGGTCATAGGGCAGGTAGACATGCTCCACGCTGTCTCCGAACAGGGCCCGTACCCGCTCGGAACCGGTGGATGTGGTGGTGGTGATCAGCAGGCGATGGCCGGGATGGCGCTCCCGCAAGGCCTGCACCAGGGGCAGAGCGGCCTGGGTTTCGCCCACGGAAACGGCATGGACCCAGATGCGCGGCACCGCCTCGTACGCCGGCAGCCAGGCGAAGCGCTCGCCCCAGCGCCGCCAGTAGGCCGGCGCCCGGACACCGCGCCACACCAGTCGTAGCAGCACCAGGGGAGTCAGCAGGTAGAGCAGCAGGCTGTA
>DATHUT010000081.1:0-3282 GCA_035462005.1 Gammaproteobacteria bacterium
CATGCGGCCTACGGTCCCACAACAGGTCCCGGTCGATCCTGCCTGCTGGCCTGGCTGCTATACCCAGGCAAACCAGAGCGGCAAGGTGAAGAAACTCAACAGCGTGGTGACCGTCACGGCGGCGGCGAACAGGCTGGTATCCAGGCCATAGCGCTCGCAGATCACGATGCCCAGCACCATGCTGGGCATCGCTCCCTCCAGTACCACCGCGGTCAGCAGCACCCCCTCCAATCCCGTGGCGGCGGCCACTCCCCATACCAGGGCCGGCATCAGGAACAGCTGGATGGCCACGATGGGCAGCAGGGCGCCCACCCGCTTCGAACGCAAGACGTCGGTCCGCAGGCTCAGACCCAAGGACAGCAGCATGAGCGGGACCACCCCGCTGGACAGGTGCTCCAATGTCCCCTGCAACAGCTCCGGCATGGGCACCCCGCCCGCATTGAGCAACAGAGCCAACAGCGCCGCCCAGAGGGCGGGTACGCGCAGGAAGCCGTACCAGACGAAGCGCCCCCCGTCACCCAGGCGCTGGGCCACCAGGATGCCCACGGTGAGCAACAGGGGCGTGCAGGCGAACAGGTCGTACTGGATGGCCACACCCCGGGCCCAGGGGCCGAACAGCCCCTCCAACACCGGCAAGCCAAGATAGGTGACGTTGGGAAAGGCCGCCGCCAGCATGGCAGCACCGGTGGCCGGCCCCGGCATGCCACAGACCCGGCACAGCCCGGCGCTCAGCAGCAGGGCACCCAGTACCCCGACGGCCGCCGCCAGGGCGATACGCAGGGAATCCAGCCCCAGCTCCGCCTGCCACAGGACCAGCAGCACCAGTGCCGGCAACAGCAGGTGATACACCAGACCAGTTAGCACCTTGCGGGTCAGGGCGGCATCCAGGCCGCCGGGTCGCAACCACTGCCAGGCCAGACCGGCGCACACCAGCAGGGCCATCTGGCCGAGGATCAGGGTCATCGGCCCTCTACCACATCAGGTCGTCGGGGACGGGATAGTCCTGGTAGGGGTCCCCCTCCCCCGACGGCTCCGCATCCGCGGGCGAAGCCGTGAAGACGAAGAGCCCGGGATCCAGGGTAAGGGCCTCCTCCGCCTGGTGCGGCGTAATGAGAAAGTCACGCTTGCCCAGTACCGCCACCCGCAGCTCGCCGGCCAGCAGGGCCTGGCGCTGGGTCGCGGTGACGAACAATCGCCGGATACGCTCACCGGCCTGGAAATGGAAGGGGATGTCGCCCGCCCGATCATTCTGCTGGTGTGCCAGGAGAAACACCCGCGCCGCATCACGGCGCTGCTGGGTCGCGCGCGCCGCGGCCTGGGCCTGCTTTTCTTCGCGGATACGCGCCTGTTCCATGGCACGCAGTTCACGGCGTTCCCGTTCCAGAGCCGGGTCGCCGGGCACGGCCCGGCGGGCCGGTTTCGCTTTCGCGGCCCGTCTCGGACGGGAAGATTTTTTGGTGCCGGTTTTTTCGGGACGTCCAGCGGACTTGGCCGGGGCCTGGTCCGCCAGTCCGGCCTTGATCAACTGGTCCCGCAGGGAATTGGCCATGCTGCGCTCGAAGCTGGTGAATCGCGCACCTATTCTAGCGCCCCTGCCGCCAGGATTCCTCAGGTGGTTGCGATTGTCGGGCTGAAGCCCGACAAGCAGATCATGCTCCTCGACGGATCAATTCGCCTTCAAGGGCAGGTCCAGCGGTTGCTTGATGCTCACCGCACCACGCAGTTCGCCCTCACGATAGCCCACCGCCCGGTCCATGGGATAGTGGCTGGCCAGTTGCTCCTGCACGCTGCTGGCGATTTTCTCGGCCGGGCCATGGCAGTTGAGGCAAGCCGCCTGGAGGGGGATGGCCTTCATGAAGCGGAAATAACGGCCATCCGGTTCCTCCACTACGGCGCTGAAGCTCATGTCGGCCACCGCCTCGCCACCGGCGGCGCGAACCTGGAAGTCCTTCAACACCTGCTGTTCCCAGGCGTCCGGGGTACCCAGCAGGGGGTTACGCACCCGGGTGCCGACGCGGGTCACCCGCCAGCCGTTCTCACGGGACAGTTCGCCGGCGATCTTTGGCGCCAGGTCCCGGCACACGCCGATGGCCTGGGCCGGGCCACCCGCCTCCATCTCCTTCTTCAGGGCACCGCCCAACTGCTGTACCAGGCTCTTGGTGGCGGCTGCGGCGCGTTGTTGCCGCTGTTCCACATCGTCTCCGGCCTGGGCGGCGGACATCCCCAGCGCACACAGCAGGATCAGGCAATTGCGTTGACTTCCCATGGTCGACCTCCTCATCATCACGATTTGCGAAGTGTAGTCACAAGCTCCCGGGAAACCACTGACCGGGATCAAGGAAAGGAACCCCATCCGACCCGGGTACAGCCTTGCATTCCTGGCAAACGACCCGATATAACGGGCTGGACAATCCACTCTTCCCTGCGGCAATCCATAGTGAACGACACCGATACCCTGCTGGAATTTCCCTGCGACTTCCCCATCAAGGCCATGGGCCTGGCGACGGAAGGCTTCGATCTGCAGGTCACGGAACTGGTGCGCCGCCACGCCCCGGACCTGGGCGAGGGGGCTGTGCGCACCCGTCCCAGCCAGGGCGGCAAGTACCTGGCCGTGACCATCACGGTGCGCGCCACCAGCCGCGCCCAGCTGGATGCCATTTACCAGGAGCTGACCGCCTGCGAAGCGGTGTTGATGGCCCTCTGATGCCCGATGTCCGCGAGCAGCTTTGCGTGCGCCGGCTGGGCCGGGTGGACTACCTGCCCACCTGGCGCGCTATGCAAGCCTTCACCCTGGAACGCGGCCCCGACACCCCCGACGAGCTGTGGCTGCTGGAACACCCGCCCGTGTTCACCCTGGGGCTGAACGGCAAGCCGGAGCACCTGCTGGACCCGGGCGCGATTCCGGTGATCCCCATCGACCGCGGTGGCCAGGTCACCTACCACGGCCCCGGCCAGCTGGTGGCCTACCTGCTGACGGATCTGGAGCGGCGTGCGCTCGGCGTGCAGGCCCTGGTGCGTACCCTCGAGCAGGCGGTCATCGACCTGCTGGCGGACTACGGCATCGCGGCCCAGGCCCGGCGCGAGGCCCCGGGGGTCTACGTGGAGGGGGCCAAGGTGGCCGCCCTGGGTCTGCGGGTGAAGAAGGGCCGTTGCTACCACGGCCTGGCCCTGAACGTGGCCATGGACCTGGAGCCCTTCGCCCGCATCAACCCCTGCGGCTACCCGGGCCAGACCGTCACCCAGCTGCGTGACCTGGGCATTTCCGCACCCATCGAGCAGGTT
>DATHUT010000082.1:0-7292 GCA_035462005.1 Gammaproteobacteria bacterium
CGCCGCACGGCCCATCTTGCTTGCACGCCGTCGTGAGGCCTGCACCCTGTCTGCCCTGCTGGCGCCAGGCCTGCGCGAGCTGGGCGTGATGCTGCCCTACAGTCCACTGCATCACTTGTTACTGAGTGATTTCGATGCGCCTCTGGTAATGACCTCGGGCAACCTCAGCGGCGAGCCGGTGCTGACCGACAATGACGAGGCGGAACGGCGCCTGGCCGGTATCGCCGATGCCTTCCTGCACCACGACCGGCCCATCGTCCGTCCGGCAGACGATTCGGTTTACCGCGTCAGTGCCGGCCGGCTGCGGCCGCTGCGCCTGGGGCGTGGCACGGCGCCGCTGGAGCGGGAATTGTTCACGCCCGTCGCACAACCCACCCTGGCCGTGGGCGCCCACCTGAAAAACACCATCGCCCTCGCCTGGGACGACCGGGTGGTGATCTCGCCCCACATCGGCGACATGGGCACGCGCCGCAGCCTGGAGGTCTTCACCCGCCTGGTGGAAGACCTGCAACAGCTGTACCGGGTACAAGCCGAACGGCTGGTGTGCGATGCCCATCCCGATTACAGCAGCAGCCGCTGGGCCCGGGATACCGGCCTGCCCCTGCAACAGGTGCTGCATCACCATGCCCACGCCAGCGCCCTGGCCGGGGAATGGGCGCTCGAGTCGCCGAGCCTGGTATTCACCTGGGACGGCACCGGGCTGGGCGATGCCCAGCAGCTCTGGGGTGGCGAGGCCTTCCTGGGCCGGCCGGGACAGTGGCGACGCGTCGCCAGCCTGCGCCCCTTTCGCCTGCCGGGCGGCGAAAAGGCCGGGCGCGAACCCTGGCGCAGCGCCGCGGCCCTGTGCTGGGAAACGGGCCACACGCCTCCCTATCTGCCCGCGCAGGCCGAACTCGCCCACCAGGCCTGGCAGCGCGGTGTGCAGGCGCCCTGGAGCAGTGCGGCCGGAAGACTGTTCGATGCCGCCGCCAGTCTTTTGGACATCACCCAGCAGGCCAGCTTCGAGGCTCAGGGCCCCATGCAGCTGGAGGCCATTGCGACCGAAGGTCAGGCCATCCCCCTGCCCCTGCGTCAAAACGAGGATGTGCTGGAACTGGACTGGGCACCGCTGCTGCCCGCGATGATGGATACAGGCCGTTCCGTGTCACAACGGGCCGCGGACCTGCATCTGAGCCTGGCCCTGGGCATTCGCGACCAGGCCGTGGCCCTTGCGCAGCAACATGAATTCCAGCAGATTGGCCTGTGCGGTGGTGTGTTCCAGAATGCGCGACTGGCAGGGCTCAGCCGTGACGCACTCGAGGCCGCGGGTTTTCGCGTCTTCATCCCGGAAGCCCTGCCCCTGAACGATGCTGCCATCAGCTTCGGCCAGATCATCGAAAGCGCCGCCCAACCTCCACACAGGACCTGATATGGACAGCCACATCACCCTCGCCCACGGCAACGGCGGTCGCTACATGCGCGAGCTCATCGATGAGGTGTTTGCGCGCCATCTCGGCAACCCGGGACTGGATGTGCAGGCCGATGCCGTGCCCATCGAACTCGGCGCCGGCACGCCCCTGATGACCACCGACGGCTTCACGGTGCAGCCCCTGGAATTCCCCGGCGGCAATATCGGTTCCCTGGCGGTGCACGGCACCACCAACGACCTGGCGGTGGCCGGTGCCATCCCCGTCTGCCTGACCCTCAACGCCTTCATCGAGGAAGGACTGGAGACCGCGCGGCTGGAACGCATCATCGCCGCCCTGGCCGAGGCCGCGCGCGAAATCGACGTGCGGGTGGTGGCCGGCGACACCAAGGTGCTGCCCCGCGGCGAGGGTGGCGGCCTGTACCTGGCCACCACCGGCATCGGCCTGCGCGCGCCCGGGGTGGACCTGGGCCTGCGTCACATCCGGCCCGGCGACCGCCTGCTGGTGAGCGGCCCGGTGGGCGACCACGGCATCGCCGTCATGCTGGCCCGGGAACAGTTCGGCCTGCGCGGCGAACTGCAGTCCGACTCCGCCAGCGTGCTGCCCCTGACGCGCGCCCTGCTGCAGGCGCCCGGCCTGCGCTTCATGCGCGACCCCACCCGCGGCGGCCTGGCCACGGTGGCCCACGAGATCGCCCGCGCCACCGGCCTGGGGGTACGCCTGGAGCAGGAACGGATCCCGGTGCGCGACCCCGTGCAATCGGTGTGCGACATGCTGGGCTACGATCCCCTGTTCCTGGCCTGCGAGGGCCGGGTGGTGGCGGTGGTGGCGGCCGAGGCCGCCGCGGAGCTGCTGGCGCGCTGGCAGGCCCTGCCCCAGGGCCGTGACGCCCGCGAGATCGGCACCATCGAGGCCGGCCACGGCCACGTGGTGCTGGTCACGCCACTGGGGGGAGAACGCATCCTCGAGGAACTGGAAGACGACCCCCTGCCACGAATCTGCTAGTTGAATATGCCAGTTGTTGATCCGTATCAATGTGGTTCCGACAGTACCTGTCAATAATGTCAGCGTATGAATGAACCATTTCCCCGCCCGGTGTGGAGCGAAGGGGATCCCGGACCATGACACTACAGGTACATAGACCCGGTATGCCGCAACATCCGGTGACAGACAGCGACGGACTTCGGACGCTGGTGCACAACCTGTGTCACAGGGAGCTGTTTGCCCACCCGGTGGACGACTTCCAAGTGATCGAGACCCATATTTCCTGTCTCCTGCTCACCGGCCCCTACGTCTACAAATTCAAGAAGCCGGTCAACCTGGGCTTCCTGGATTTCAGCAACCCGGAGGCGCGGCATTTCTACTGCGAGGAGGAGCTGCGCCTCAACGGCCAGCTGTCCCCCGAACTGTACCAGGGCATGGTGCGGGTAACCGGGGATATCGAACACCCCGAACTGGACGGCGATGGACCGCTGCTGGAATACGCGGTCAGGATGCGCCAGTTCCCGGAGGCACAGCGTCTGGATCATGTGGCCGAGCGGGGTGAACTGAAACCGGAACATATCGATGCCCTGGCCGACCAGTTGGCTCACTTCCATCTCCGCAGTCCCTCGGCCCCACAGGACAGCCGCTTCGGCGAACCGGCCGAGGTACGCCGACCGGTGCTGGAAAATTTCCGCCAGATATCCCCCCTGCTGAACGATGCCGAACAGCGCGCCATGCTGGACGAGGTGCGCGAATGGACCGAACAGGCCCTGTTGATGTTGCAGGAAGACTTCCAGCAGCGCCGTCACGACGGCTGGGTACGTGAATGCCACGGGGATCTGCACCTGGGGAATATCGCCCTGTTCGAGGACCGGGTCACCCTGTTCGATCGTCTGGAGTTCAGTCCCGCCCTGCGCTGGATCGATGTCATGAGCGACCTCGCGTTCCTGATCATGGACCTGCGCCAGCGCGGGCAGCACAAGCTCGCCATGCGCCTGCTGAGCCGCTACCTGGAACAGAGCGGGGATTACCTGGGATTGGGCGTCCTGCGCTTCTATGTGATCTACCGTGCCATGGTACGCGCCAAAGTGGCCATCCTGCAGGCGCGGCAACGGGTTGAACAGGGCCTGGATGCCACGTCACAGACACGGGAATTCAGCCATTACCTGCGTACCGCACGGGACTACACCCGACCCGCCGCCACCGCGCCGCTGATCATCACCCATGGCCTGTCCGGTTCCGGCAAGAGCTGGCTGAGCGCCCGACTGGCCGAGTCACTGGGCGCCCTGCGCCTGCGCTCCGATGTGGAGCGCAAGCGGCTGTTCGCACTGCAGCCCACCGACCGGGTTCCCAGCGCCGTGGGCCAGGGGCTCTATCAGCCCGACGTCAGTCGCGAAACCTATCGGCGCCTGCACGCCGCCGCCTACATGGTGCTGGATGCCGGCTGCCCGGTCATTCTCGACGCCACCTTCCTGGACCGGGAGCAGCGGGATCTCATGCGGCGCCTGGCGCAGACTTCCGGCGCGCCCTTCATCATCCTCGATGTGCGCTCTCCCGAAGCGATACTACGGGCACGCATCCTGGCCCGCCACCAGGAACAGCGCGACGCCTCCGATGCCGATCTGCAGGTGCTGAAACACCAGCTCGAGAAGCAGGATCCGCTGAGCGAGGAGGAACGGCAGCATGTGGTGGAGGTGCGCAACGAAGATGACCTTGACCTGGAGGCGGTCACGGCCCAGGTACTGGAAATAATCCGGCGTCTGGATGCAAAAGGCAACGGCTCCCCCCCGGGGACCATACCAGGACACAACTCCCCGTAGGAGCGGCCTTGGCCGCTCCTACGGGGGAGACACTCGACGTCGCAGACTCAGCAACACCAGTAGCACACCGCACACCACCGGCCAATTCCCCCATATGACATAGGGGGTGGCGCCGCTGCGCGGCTGCACCGGACCGGTCAACACCGCCACCTCGAACTGGGGGCTGCGTTGTACGATCCGACCCCGCTCATCGATGATGGCGGAGACGCCGGTATTGGTGGCGCGCAGCAGGTAGCGGCCCGTTTCCCGCGCGCGCATGCGGGCGATTTCCAGGTGCTGGTGGGGTGCCAGGGAATCGCCGAACCAACCATCGTTGCTGACATTCACCAGCAGGGCCGCGTCGGGCAGGGCGCGAATGATCTCCTCGCCAAAGGCCACTTCGTAACAGATGGAGGTGCCGACGGCATGGCCGGCGGCCTGCAACAGCGGCTGGTCCGGCGCGCCGCGGGAAAAATCCGCCATGGCCAGATCGATGGCCGTCAGGAAGCGTTCCAGCAGCGGCCGCCAGGGCATGTACTCGCCGAAGGGCACCAGGTGCTGCTTGTGGTAGAAGCGGTGCTGGCCTCCCACGGACATGACGGTATTGAAGTATTCCCAGCGCTCGCGATCCAGCAGGGGAATCCCGATGAGCAGGTCCGCATCCCAGCGTTCTGCCGCGGCCTGCAGCTGTGGCAGCAGGTCCTCTTCCACCTGGTGATAGAAGGCGGGAATCGCCGTCTCCGGCCAGATGATCAGTTGGCTGTCGCGGCTGTCGCGGGTCAGTTCCGCGTAGCGCTCCACGGTACTCATCTGCACTTCCGGCAGCCATTTCATGTCCTGGGCGATGTTGCCCTGCAGCAGGCTGGCCTGCACGGGCGCGCCATTGGCCCGGGTCCACTCGATACGCTCCACAGGCAGACCGATCACCAGCAGCAGGCCGGCCACGGCCAGCCAGCCAGCCCCCTGCGGCCGCCGAGGCTCCTGCCAGGCCAGCGCCAGCAAACCGGCCAGCAGGGCCGCCAGCCAGGAGATCCCATACACACCCAGCAAAGGCGCAAAACCCGCCAGCGGTGTTTCGATCTGGCTGTAACCCAGATTGAGCCAGGGAAACCCGGTGAACACCCAGCCACGCAGCCATTCCGCCAGTACCCAGGCGGCGGGCAGCAGCAACAGGTAGCGTTGCGCGCCCCGCTGCGGACCGAAACGATTCACGCCCCAGGCGAGCAGGGCCGGGTACAGGGCCAGGGCCAGCACCATGGCGAAGGCCGCGGCCGCTGAGGCCAACACGCCGGCATTGCCGTAATAATGAATACTGACATAGACCCAGGACACGCCGACGCCGAACAGGCCGATGCCGTAACACCAGCCACGCAGCAGGGCGCGTCGCGCTGGCAGATCCTGCAGAAGGAGAAAGAACGCGGCCAGGGACAGCCAGGCCAGGGGGTAGAATCCGAAGGGGGCGTAGGCCAGGGGCAACAGGGCCCCGGCCAGCAAGGCCGCTGCCTCGCCCCGGCCAAGGCCCCGCATCAAGCGCCCACGGCTCACCGCGATACCCCCTTGTAGGAGCGGCCTCTGGCCGCGAACAGCCCGTGCCAGGCACTTCGCGGCCAGAGGCCGCTCCTACAGGGGGGCGCAGTCGAACGGAGACGATTCACGCCTGTCCCGTCAGGACACCGTGTCCATGGGCGGCACCGCCACCGGCGCCGGCAACACCGAAAGGTGCAGCATGTGCACCCGTCGGTTATCGGCACGCAGCACTTTGAACAGGAAACGATCGATGGTCACCGTTTCACCGCGCCTGGGAAGATGTCCGAACTCATGCACCAGCAGCCCACCAATGGTGTCGAATTCCTCGTCGCTGAAACCAGCCTCGAAGTATTCATTGAAATCCTCGATGGGGGTCAATGCCTTCACCGTGAAGTGAGTGGCACTGTGCTTGCGGATGTAATAATCCTCGTCCAGATCGTGTTCATCCTCGATCTCGCCGACGATCTGCTCCAGCACATCTTCTATGGTCACCATGCCCGCCACGCCACCATACTCATCCACCACGATGGCAATATGGTTACGGTTGGCGCGGAACTCCTTGAGCAGGACATTGAGGCGCTTGCTCTCCGGGATGAACACCGCCGGGCGCAGCACCTCGCGGATATTGAAGGCCTCCTCGTTGCCGGCCACGAAATAGCGCAACAGGTCCTTGGCCAGCAGGATCCCCAGCACCTCGTCGCGACTCTCGCCGATGACGGGAAAACGGGAATGGCCGGTGTCGACGATGGCAGGCAGCATTTGCTCGAGCGAGCTGTCCCGGTTCAGGACTTCCATCTGGGAGCGGGGAATCATGATGTCGCGGGCCTGCATCTCCGACACCTGCAGCACACCCTCGATCATGGCCAGAGCATCTGCGTCGAACAGGGCGCGACGCTGGGCATCGCGCAGCAGGCCGAGCAACTGCTCGCGGTCCTTGGGTTCCGCCAGCAGAGCCTGGCTGATGCGCTCACGCCAGGATCGCTGGGCGGAACCAGTACTAGGTCGATCTTCGTTCATGGGTATCGGTGTGCCCGACATGCCCTGTTCAATGGCAGGATGCTCAGAAAGCCTGTCATTCCGGCGAATGCCGGAATCCATATCCTACGGATGTCTGGATTCCGGCATTCGCCGGAATGACGGTGAAAGCGCTTCCTTATGTCAGGCAGGGTCTGCCTCCTCGTGATAAGGGTCCGGATAGCCTAACCGGGCCAGGATTTGCCGTTCAAGCCCTTCCATTTCCGCAGCCCCGGCTTCGCTCTGGTGATCATAGCCCTGCAGGTGCAGGGTGCCATGCACCACCAGGTGGGCCCAGTGGGCCGGTTCCGTCTTGCCCTGCTCCGCGGCCTCGCGCCGTACCACGGGGGCGCAGATCACCAGGTCCCCAAGCAGGCGCGTCTCTTCCACCTCCGGCGGCATGTCGAAGGGAAAGGACAGTACATTGGTGGGACCGGTCTTGCCGCGGTAGGCTTCGTTCAATTCGGCGCTCTCCGCCTCGTCCACCAGGCGGATCACCAACTCCACGCCGTGGTTTTCCGTCTCCAGGGCCGCCTCGACCCAATGCAGCAATTGTTCGGGC
>DATHUT010000083.1:0-5361 GCA_035462005.1 Gammaproteobacteria bacterium
AAATGCCGGCTTCCTGGCGCGCGAGCACCTGGCCATCCTGTTGGAGGCCGGCCGCGCCCTGGGCTATCGTTGGCAGGGGCCGCAACTTCGTGATGGCGCCATTGTCATTGCCCCACTGGAAGTACCCGCGGCCCTGCCCTGGGGCACCGGCGACCGGCAGGCAGCGGGGGAATACCGCACCCGGTCCGGCGATCCGCGGCGGGCCTTCGCCTGGGCCAATGGACCCCAGGCCCTCAAGCCCCTGGTGTTCGCACCCCGGGAAACCCTGTGGCGGGTAAAGCGGGATGCGCAGGGTCGGCTGGCCTTCGCCGCCGAGGCCACGCTGGTGCCGCGCACCGCCGTGCTGGGGGTGCGTGCCTGTGATCTTGCCGCGCTCGAACTCCAGGACCGGCATTTCCTCGCCCCGGGCCGCGAGGATCCCCACTATGCCGAGCGCCGCCGCGCCCTGCTGCTGGTGGCAGTGAATTGCACCCATCCCGCCGACACCTGTTTCTGCGCTTCCACCGGCGATGGCCCCGCAGCGGAAAGTGGATACGATCTACTGCTCGACGAACTGGACGAGGGCTACGTTGTGCAGGTTGGCAGCCAGGCCGGGCAGGCCCTGTTCGAACAACTGCCGCTGCAGCCGGTGCGCGACGCCCAGTGGCAGGCAGCGGCCATCGCCAGGGAGCAGGCGGTGACTGCCCAACATCGTGCCTTGCCACCAGGCAACCTGTCTGGTCCGCTGTTCGATAACCTGGATCATCCACGCTGGGACGCGGTGGCGGAACGCTGCCTGTCCTGTGGCAATTGCACTTCCGTATGCCCCACCTGTTTCTGTCACCGCCAGGACGCAGCGCCCAGCCTCGATGGCGCAAGCAGCGACCAGCAACGCAGCTGGGATTCCTGTTTCAGCGAGGGGCATTCCTTCGTGCATGGCCGCAGCCTGCGCCATGACACCCGTACCCGCTACCGCCAGTGGCTGACCCACAAGCTCGGCGGCTGGCATGCCCAGTATGGCCGCAGTGGCTGTGTCGGCTGTGGTCGCTGCATCGCCTGGTGTCCCGTGGGCATCGATATCACCGAGGAGGCGCAGGCGATTTGCGGGGGAGGCGAACATGGATAGATACCGCGTTCCCTTCGACGCCGAGGTGGCCGAAAGGGTGCAGGA
The DNA here is from genome assembly GCA_035462005.1 of Gammaproteobacteria bacterium. GTDB lineage: Bacteria > Pseudomonadota > Gammaproteobacteria > DSM-19610 > DSM-19610 > JAIVHA01. Next base: position 1,151 of record DATHUT010000083.1, read on the forward strand.
AGCCGCGGACGTGTTTTCCCTCTACCTGCGCATCCCCGATGCGGACCTGGCGCGCGACTATGCCTTCGCGCCCGGCCAGTTCAACATGCTGTACCTGCACGGCGTGGGCGAGATCCCCATTTCCATCGTCTCCGATCCCGCGGAACCGGACCTGCTCATGCACACCCTGCGCGCCGTGGGACGGGTGACGAAGGGATTTGAAAAGCTCAGGGTGGGGGATCACATCGGCGTGCGCGGTCCCTTCGGCCGGGGCTGGCCGCTGGCGCAGGCCGAGGGCCGTGACCTGCTGCTCATCACCGGCGGCCTGGGCTGTGCGCCCCTGGTGTCGGTGATCGAGTACGTCATGCGCCGGCGCGAGCGCTTCGGCCATGTCACCATCATCCAGGGGGTGAAGCACCACCATGACCTGATCTGGCGGCCACGCTACGAGGCCTGGATGCGCCAGCCCGACACCACCGTGTTGCTGGCCGCCGACGTGGCCGCTGCCGGTTGGAACTGGCACGTGGGACTGGTCACGGACCTGCTTGACCAGGTGCCGCTCGGCGCGCAGGGTGCCGCCACCATGATCTGCGGCCCCGAACCCATGATGCTGGCGGCGGCACAGCGCTGCCAGCAATTGGGTGTGCGCGAAGAGGATGTCTGGCTCAGCATGGAGCGCAACATGCAATGCGCCACCGGCCATTGCGGTCACTGCCAGCTCGGCCCTGCCTTCATCTGCAAGGACGGGCCGGTGTTTCCCTATACACAGCTGCATACATTGCTGGGCAGGAGGGGGCTATGAGTACCCGACCGAAAGTGGCGGTGCACAAGTTCAGCTCCTGCGATGGCTGCCAGCTGGCCTTCCTGAATGCCGGCGAGGCCCTGCTGGCCCTGCCGGAACTGCTCGACATCGTGCACTTCGCCGAGGCGGGCATGCTGGATCCCGACGAGCCGGTGGATATCGCCTTCGTGGAGGGCAGTGTCTATACGCCCGAGGATGTGGACCGCATCCAGCGCATCCGCGCCAGCAGCCGCTACCTCATCAGTATCGGCGCCTGCGCTACCTCCGGCGGCATCCAGGCCCTGCGCAACCTGGGCGATACCCGTGACTGGGTGGGCGCCATCTATGCCCGACCCGAGTACATCCAGACCCTGGATCAGTCCCGCGCCATTGCCGAGGAAGTGAAGGTCGACCTGGAACTGTGGGGCTGCCCGGTGACCACGGCGCAGGTGGTGGCCGCCATCCGTGCCCTGCTGTATGGCGTGGCGCCGGTGAAGAACCGCGACAAGGTGTGCATGGACTGCAAGCGCAACCAGACCGTGTGCACGCTTGTCGCCAAGGGGGAGCCCTGCCTGGGCCCGGTGACCGGTACCGGCTGCGGTGCGCTTTGCCCGGCCTTCGGCCGCGACTGCTACGGCTGCTTCGGTCCGGCGGAGAATCCCAACACGGGCGCCCTTGCCAGGCGTTTCCAAGGCCTGGGCCTGCTGCCCGTGGATATCGCCCGCCGCTTCCTGTTCATCTCCAACGATGCCCCGGCCTTCGCGGCCGAAGGCAGGAAATGGAGGGAGGAAGGATGAGCGAGGAACGCCGCATTCACATCGAGGTACCGGTACTGGCGCGGGTGGAGGGCGAGGGCGCCCTGCACCTGCGTATCGAGGACGGCCGTATCGAACACCTGCAACTGCGCATCTTCGAACCACCGCGCTTCTTCGAGAAATTCCTAGAGGGACGCGCCTGGCACGAGGTGCCGGATGTGGTGGCGCGCATCTGCGGCATCTGTCCCGTGGCCTACCAGATGAGTGCCGTGCAGGCCCTGGAAGGCATCTTTGGTATCGACCCCGACCCATGGGTGCGCGCCATGCGCCGGGTCATGTACTGTGGCGAGTGGATCCAGAGCCATGCCCTGCACATCCATCTGCTGGCGGCGCCGGACTTCTTCGGCTGCAGCAGCGTGGTGGAACTGGCCCGGGACCATGCCGGGGAGGTGCGGCGCGGTTTTCGCCTGCAGGCCCTGGGCAATGATCTCATCGCCCTGTTCGGCGGCCGTTCCGTGCATCCCGTCGGCGTGCGCGTGGGGGGCTTCCATCGTGCCCCTGATGCCCAGCGGATCGCGGAACTGTTGCCGCGCCTGGAGGCAGGGGTGGCCGAGGCCGCCGACCTGGTGCGCTGGTGCGCCGCCATCGACATGCCCGATGATCGCCAGGACTTCATTGCCGTGGCCCTGCGTCATGGGCAGGACTACGCCATGGGCGAGGGCCGGGTGGTCAGCAGCACGGGCCTGGACCTGGCACGACAGGACTATGACAGCCATTTCAGTGAATCCCATATCGCCCATTCCACGGCGCTGTATTCCCATCTCGACGGCCAACCCTACCTGGTCGGCCCGTTGGCGAGACTCAACCTGAACCATGCACAGTTGCCGGACAGCACGCGGGCGTTACTGCAGGCCAGCGGCCTGCAACTGCCCAGCCGCAACATGTTCCACAGCCTGCTGGCCCGCGCCCTGGAAATCCACCTGGCCCTGGTGGATGCCCTGCGGCTGTTGTCCGCGCCACCGGAGTTCAGTGCGGCACACCAGCCGGTGGAAGCGTGCGCGGGTGTCGGCTACGGCGCCACCGAAGCGCCGCGTGGCCTGCTCTGGCACCGCTACGAAACCACTGAGGATGGCAGTATCCGCAGTGCCCGCATCGTGCCGCCCACCAGCCAGAACCAGGCGCGCATGGAAGAGGACCTGAAGCAGTCCCTGGAGGCCTTTGGACTGGATCAGCCCGAGGACGCCATTCGCCTGCGCGGCGAGACCGTGATCCGCAATTACGATCCCTGTATCTCCTGCGCCACCCATTTCCTGCGTCTTGGCATCGAGCGGGAACCACAATAGAAGACGGGCATTCCATGCCGGGCGAAGCGAGGGTGCAGGTCATCGGTATCGGCTCTCCCTACGGCGCCGATCGTATCGGCTGGCTTGCCATCGAGCATCTCGAGGCAAACCACTTCTGCGCAGCCTTTCCGCCCGGGAGGCTGCAACTGCAAGCCTGCCCCAGCCCCGCGCAACTGCCGGCCCTGATCCAGCCCGACACGGCTGTGCTGCTCATCGACGCCCTGCAGGGGCGATCCCTCGGCGAGATACAGCGGCTTTCCTGGCAGCAACTGGAACAGGCGCCGCTCATCTCCGGCAGCCATGGGCTCGGCCTGCGGGAAATCCTGCCGTTGATCGAAGTCCTGTACAGTAGGCCGGAACCGATTACACTGCTGGGGATCGGTGTGGGGGATGGATTCGCGGAGCCGCTGGATGAGCTGCCGGGCGGTTTGTGTTCACGTCTGGAACAGCAAATCACGGAAGCCGTGACCGGCCTGCTTGCCAGCTGACACACAACCCCCTTCCCATGACTAAAGGAGTATGCCGTGGAAAAAACCAAGACCAGTAACATGGCGCTGTTTTGCGACTTCGAAAACGTCGCCCTCGGCGTGCGCGACGCCAGTTATTCCGCCTTCAGTATCCAGAAGGTGCTGGAACGGCTGTTGCTCAAGGGCAATATCGTCGTCAAGAAGGCCTATTGCGACTGGGACCGCTATAAGGAGTTCAAGGGGACCATGCATGAGGCGGCCTTCGAGCTGATCGAGATCCCCCATGTGCGCATGTCCGGCAAGAATTCGGCGGACATCCGCATGGTGGTGGATGCCCTGGATCTCTGTTACACCAAGTCCCACGTGGATACCTTCGTCATCATCTCCGGCGACTCGGACTTTTCTCCCCTGGTCAGCAAGCTGCGGGAGAACAACAAGACCGTGATCGGCGTGGGTGTGAAGAACTCCACCTCGGACCTGCTCACCGCCAACTGCGACGAATTCATCTACTACGACGACCTGGTGCGTGATGAGAAAAAGCCGCGACGCGCGAAAAAGAAGACGCCCGCGAAAGGCGCCGCGCCCAAAAAAGCCAGTGACGAGGAACAGCGTCGGCAGGAAGGCCTGGATCTCATCGTCGCCACGGTCGAGGATCTGATGGAAGAGCGGGGCGAAGAGGAAAAGGTCTGGGGTTCCATGGTCAAGCAGATGATCAAGCGCCGCAAACCGGGCTTCAATGAAAGCTATCATGGTTTTCGCGGCTTCAGCGACATGCTGCTGGAGGCGCAGGCGCGCCTTCTCCTGGAGCTTGAGGGCGCTGAGAAATCAGGTGGCTATCTGGTCAGGCCGGAGGGCGCGGAGTAGTGATCTCCGGCGGCCGGTTCCT
>DATHUT010000084.1:0-1679 GCA_035462005.1 Gammaproteobacteria bacterium
CCAGCGGGACTACCTGCAGCGCATTGCGCCTGCCACCCAGGACGGGCTCTACCTGGTCCCGAAAGTCATCGAGTGACCCTGGACAATCCGCTCCGTCTAAACCCAACCAAGGACATCAGCAAGCATGTTAAGCAAAACCGTTGCCGAACTTTCCCGCGCCATGGCCCAGGGCGAGTTCTCCAGCCTTGAGCTGACGAAGGCATACCTGCAGCGCATTGAACAGCTCAATGGCCGGCTCAACGCCTATATCACCGTCACCCCGGAGGAAGCGCTCGCCCAGGCAGCAAACGCCGACAGGCTGCGCGCGCAGGGCCAGGCCGGACCCCTCACGGGCATCCCGCTGGCACACAAGGACATTTTCTGTACACGCGACATCCTTACCACCTGTGGCTCGCGCATGCTCTCCAACTTCATTTCCCCTTATGACGCGGCGGTTGTCGAGCGCTTCAACCAGGCCGGCGCGGTCACCCTGGGCAAGACAAACATGGATGAATTCGCCATGGGCTCATCCAACGAAACCAGTTACTTCGGCGCGGTCCGCAATCCCTGGGACACCACCCGGGTGCCCGGCGGTTCATCTGGCGGTTCTGCGGCCGCGGTAGCTGCGGATCTGTGCGCCATGGCCACCGGTTCCGACACCGGCGGATCAATCCGTCAGCCTGCCGCATTCTGCGGCATTACAGGACTCAAGCCCAGCTACGGCCGCGTGTCCCGCTGGGGCATGATTGCCTTCGCCTCCAGCCTGGATCAGGCCGGTCCGCTGACCAGGAGTGCCGAGGATGCCGCATTGATGCTGAACGTCATGGCAGGCGCGGACCCCCGGGATTCCACCTGCCTGGATACCTCTGTCCCGGATTTTACCGCCACCCTCGAGACCCCGCTGCAGGGCCTGCGCATCGGCATCCCGAAGCAGCATTTCGCCGCCGGTCTCGGCAGGGACGTGGAGCAGGCACTGCAACAGGCTTTCAAGGTCTTTGAAGGGCTCGGCGCAAGCCTGGTGGAAGTGGACCTGCCGAACAGCCATCTGTCCGTTTCCGCCTACTATGTCATTGCGCCGGCGGAGGCCTCGGCCAACCTGTCGCGTTACGACGGCGTCCGCTACGGCCACCGCTGCAGCGATCCCGCCAATCTTGAGGACATGTACAAGCGCTCTCGCAGCGAGGGTTTCGGAGACGAGGTGAAACGCCGCATCCTGGTCGGCACCTACGCCCTGTCAGCCGGGTACTACGATGCGTACTACCTGAAAGCACAGCAGATCCGGCGCCTGATCAAGGAGGACTTCGATACGGCGTTCCGCGATGTGGACGTAATCATCGGACCGACCACCCCTCACACGGCCTTCCGCGTGGGAGAGAAGAACGATGACCCGGTGACGATGTACCTCGAGGACATCTATACCATCGCGGTGAACCTGGCCGGCCTGCCAGGCATTTCCATCCCGGTGGGCAGCAGCAATGGCCTGCCGATGGGTATGCAGATCATTGCCGGGGACTGTGCAGAGGCAAGGTTGCTGAATGTGGCGCACCAGTTTCAGAAACACACGGACTGGCACCTGCAACGTGCGGAGGTAAAGGCATGAGCTGGGAAACAGTCATAGGGCTGGAAGTGCACGTGCAACTTGCCACCCGCAGCAAGCTCTTCTCCGGCAGCAGCACCAGCTTCGGCGCGGCGCCCAATAC
>DATHUT010000085.1:0-2332 GCA_035462005.1 Gammaproteobacteria bacterium
CCAATTCGATTTTCTATGGCGAGAAGCTGCTCACCACCGGCAATCCCGACACGGAACGGGATCTTGCCCTGTTCGACCGCCTCAGCATCCATCCCGTCTAGGAATCCTTGCGCCATGCAGGACCTCGCCACCGCCCTCGCCCAGCGCCAGGCCGACCAGCTGTACCGGCGGCGCCGCACGGTGGACGGTGCGCAGGGCGTGGAGCTGACGCTGGAAGGCCAAGCGGTACTCAGCTTCTGCAGTAATGACTACCTCGGTCTCGCTAGTGACCCGCGCCTGGTGGCGGCACTGAAGGACGGCGCCGACCGCTTCGGCGTGGGCAGCGGCGCCGCCCACCTGATTTCCGGCCACGGCCGCGCCCATCACGAACTTGAGGAAGCGTTGGCGGACTTCACCGGAAGGCCGCGCGCCCTGGTGTTCTCCACCGGCTACATGGCCAACCTCGGCATCCTGCAGGCCCTGCTCGGCCGCCACGACCAGCTGTTCGAGGATCGCTACAACCATGCCTCCCTGCTTGATGCCGCCAAGCTGAGCGGGGCGAAACTGCACCGCTATGGCCATCTCGATACCGTAAGCCTCGCGGACCAACTCGCCGCCGGCAACAAGGGCGAACGCCTGGTGGCCACCGATGGTGTGTTCAGCATGGACGGCGACACGGCCCCACTGCCGGAACTTGCGCGCCTGTGCACGCAGCACGACGCCTGGCTGCTGGTGGACGATGCACATGGCATGGGCGTGCTGGGCGAACAGGGCCGCGGTTCCCTGGACGCGGCCGGGCTGGGCATCGGCGAGGTGCCGATCCTGATGGCCACCCTCGGCAAGGCACTGGGCACCGCCGGCGCCTTCGTGGCGGGCAGCGAGGAGCTGATCGAGACCCTCATCCAGCAGGCGCGCACCTATGTCTACACCACCGCCACGCCACCGGCCCTGGCCTGGGCCACCCTGGAGTCACTGCGCATCGTGCGCGCGGAAGACTGGCGACGGGAAAAACTCCGCGCCCTGGCGGCCCGGTTTCGCGCCGGCGCGGCCGAGCTGGGCCTGCAGCTCATGGATTCCCAGACCCCTATCCAGCCCCTACTGGTGGGCGATGCGGCCACGGCCGTGCGCCTGAGCGAAGAGCTGCTGGCGCGCGGCATCCTGGTCACTGCCATCCGGCCGCCCACGGTTCCGACTGGCACGGCGCGGCTGCGCATCACCTTCTCTGCCCTGCACGAGGAGGCTCAGGTGGACCGGCTGCTGGCCACGCTGGAAGAAATCATTCCAAGCCCAGCTTCCGGCGATTCCGGCCCTTCCCGTCATTCCCACGAAGGCAGGAAGCCAGAAGTAACCCAGGCTTCGTTCAGCAGTATGGATTCCCGCCTTCGCGGGAATGACGGTCCAGACTCATGAAACTCTACACTGAAACTACTGGCACCGGCCCTGACCTGTTCCTCGTCCACGGCTGGGGACTGAACGGCGCCATCTGGTCGGGTCTGCGCACGGCCCTGGAGGCGAACTACCGCGTCACCACCGTGGATCTGCCAGGCCATGGCCGCAGCCCGGGCGGAAACTTCGACCTGGACAGTGTCAGCACCGCCTTGTGTGAAGCCGCACCACCCCAGGCCCACTGGATCGCCTGGTCCCTGGGCGGCCAGTTGGCCCTGCATGTGGCGCAGTCGGCACCGCAGTACATCGCGAGCCTGACCCTGGTGGCCAGCAGCCCGCGCTTCGTGCAGGCCCCCGACTGGCCCCATGCGGTACCGACCGCCGTGCTGGCGCAATTCCTCGAGGAACTGCAACGGGATTACCACGCCACCCTGAACCGTTTCCTTGCCCTGCAGGTCCGCGGCAGCACGGAGGCCGGTGACACCCTGCGCGCCTTGCGCCGCCAGTTGTTCGCCCATGGCGAGCCGGACCCGGTGGCGCTGGCTGCCGGCCTCGCCATCCTGCGCGATGCGGACCTGCGCCCGGGACTGGATGACATGACCCTGCCGCTGCAGTTCATCATGGGTGAACGGGACACCCTGATCCCGCCGGCCGCGGCGCATGCCTGCGCCGCGCGTGTGCTGGCCGCGCAACTGGACCTGATCGCGGGCGCCGGCCACGCACCCTTCCTGTCCCATCCACAGGAATTCCTCGCGGCGTTGCGCCACTTCCTGCCCGTTGCCCAAGCCCGGGAGGTTCATTCCCATGGCGGCTGACGAACGCTACCGCATCGACAAGGCCTGGACGCGACGCTCCTTTGCGCACGCGGCGGACACCTATGATCGCGCGGCAGCCTTGCAGCGCGAGGTAGGGACGCAACTGCTGGAACGCCTCGACCTGGTGAAACTGCAACCGGCGCGGATACTGG
>DATHUT010000086.1:0-3704 GCA_035462005.1 Gammaproteobacteria bacterium
TTTCCGAGTTCAAGTCCCGGTGTCGACACCATCTCACCCGGGCGAAGGCACCCCCAGCAGATTGCTGATCCCATGTACGCCTGCTTTCATACTTACTCCTTGAATCTTGATTCTCTTCCAGGAACTGTGACCCGGATCACAAAACCGCTGGATTCCCCTCAGCAAGTGCGCCCCGGAACCCGATAGCCCCCTGCAAATCTCGACCCTGGCCCCTTTGGCCTGGGTCCAGGGGGGAATATGGACGGACAGTCACGGCGCGGGCCAGACGGCCCGCCGCGCCTGGAAAGCGGCCTGCCGGGCAAGCGCCCGGAGCGGCGAAATCCCACCCAGGGCTCTGCCCTGGCCCGGGTGAGCCTGGCGCACACGGAGGCGGACCTGATGGCCGCCTACGAATTGGTGTACCTGCGTTATCTCAAGGAGGGCTACCAGGCCCCCACGCCGGGCAAGCTGCGCTTCATCGCCCATTGTTGCCTGCCTACCTCCCACACCTTCGTGGCCAAGATCCATGGCCAGGTGGTGGCCACCCTGAGCCTGATCTGCGACCACGCGTTGGGTCTTCCGCTGGAAAAGGAGTACCCGGAAGAGATCGCCCGCTTGCGTGCCCAGGGGGATGTGCTCGCCGAGGTCTCCTGCCTGGCCACTCGCCGGTTCGGCGATCGCGGCGTGCTGATGCGCATGATGCGTACCATGTACGCCTATGCCCGTTACCAACTCGGTATCAGCGCCTGTTGTATCGCGGTGCATCCGCGCCAGCGCCGGTTCTACGAACGCGTGCTGCTGTTCGAGGGTATCGGGGAGGAACGTAGCTACCAGGCCGTGGGCCAGGCACCAGCCGTTGCCTTGCGCATGGACTTGCGCGATTGCGAGGCGCGCATGGCCCAGGCCCACGCGGACGGACTGGTGGGGCGGTTTTTCGGCGCTGATTGCGACTATGCCGCCATGGCCAGCGAGCTGGCCCAGGTGCAGCGCGAGGCCTTGCGGGCCCGCTATGCCTTCACCCGCTATCAGCTGCAACGTCACGCGGTCACGGAGCACGAACAGGCGGCCATTATCAGCGCCTATCGTGGCTGTTTTGACCTTTCCGAGGCGTTGGCAGCAGGAAAATGATCCGGCGCGTCCTGCCCGCCGGCCACTCGCCCCCTTGAAATCGGCCCCACTCACCCTCATCGACTAGAATGCACTGCAAGGCAGTGCATTTTTTCATTGTGGGAGGGGAGTATTTCATGCGGGACGAAAGGGATGATCCGGTAAGCGACACGGATGAGGATGATGCGGTAACCGGTGGCACGGAACTTGTACTATCCAACGAGCTATTACCCAATACCCTGTACCTGTTGCCGGTCGTGGAACGACCCTTTTTCCCCGCCCAGAACATACCTGTACTCATGAACGACGGCCCCTGGATGGAGACCATGCAGGCGATCGGTGAGGCGCCCCAGCATGTGGCGGGTCTGGTGCTGGTGAATAACAATGATGCCGAACAGGCCTCCATCGATGATTTCCAGGTCATCGGCACGGCCGTGCGAGTCCACCAACCCATGCGCAATGCCGGCAAGATCCAGTTCATTGCCGAGGGATTGCGTCGCTTCCGCATCGTGCGCTGGCTGTCGCGCCGCGCGCCCTACCTGGTACAGGTGGAATACCCAGAGGATGTGCCCGGCCCCGACGATGAACAGCGTGCCTACGCCATCGCCATCTTCAATACCCTGAAGGAATTGGTGCCCCTCAATCCCCTGTACAGCGAGGAACTGAAGTTCTTCCTCAGCCGCTTCAATCCCCATGAACCCTCGGCGCTGACGGATTTCGCCGCCAGCCTGACCACCTCTTCCGCCGCGGATCTGCAGGAGGTGCTGGATACCCTGCCGGTGCTGGAACGCATGCGCCAGGTGCTGGTGCTCATCAAGAAGGAGCTGGAGGTCGCCCGCCTGCAGAGCCATATCCACCGCCAGGTGGAAGAGAAGATGACCGAACAGCAGCGCAACTTTTTCCTGCGCGAGCAGCTCAAGGCCATCCAGCAGGAACTGGGCCTGGCCAAGGATGACCGCACCGCGGACCTGGAGCGATTCCAGGAACGCATCGACGCCCTGACCCTGCCCGAGGCGGTTGCAGCGCGCATCGGCGACGAGATGCAAAAGCTCTCGGTGCTGGAATCCGGCTCCCCGGAATACGCCGTCACCCGCAATTACCTGGACCTGGCCACCGACCTGCCCTGGGGGCGGCTGTCCGATGACAACCTGGACCTGGAACACGCGCGCCGGACCCTCGACCGGGACCATGACGGACTCGAGGATGTGAAGGCACGCATTCTCGAATTCCTTGCCGTAGGCAATCTCAAGGGCGAGGTGGCCGGTTCCATCCTGTTGCTGGTGGGGCCACCGGGCGTGGGCAAGACCTCCATCGGACGTTCCGTGGCCGACACCCTGGGGCGGGCCTTCTACCGACTCAGCCTGGGTGGCATGCGTGACGAGGCGGAGATCAAGGGTCACCGGCGTACCTATATCGGGGCCATGCCGGGCAAGTTCCTGCAGGCCATCCGCGAAGCGGGTGTGTCCAATCCCGTCATCATGCTCGACGAAATCGACAAGATCGGCGCCTCCTTCAGCGGCGACCCCGCCTCTGCCCTGCTGGAAGTGCTGGATCCGGAACAGAACCAGGAATTCCTGGATCACTACCTGGACCTGCGCTTCGACCTGTCCCGGGTACTGTTCATCTGTACCGCCAATCAGCTGGACACCATCCCAGCGCCGTTGCTCGACCGCATGGAGGTGATCCGGCTGTCCGGCTATATCACCCAGGAGAAGATGGCCATCGCCCGCCATCACCTCTGGCCCAGGTTGCTGGCACGCAGCGGCCTGGCACGCTCCGGGGTGCGGATCACCGACGGGGCCATCCGTGCCGTGGTCGAGGGCTACGCCCGCGAGGCCGGGGTGCGTACCCTGGAAAAACGCCTGGGACAGATCCTGCGCAAGGTGGCAGTCCAGGTCGTCGGTGGGGCCAGCAGGAAGATGAGTATCGGCGTACGCCAGGTGCAGGAATACCTGGGCAAGCCCGTGTTCGGCAAGGACAAGCCCTTTGCCGGCAAGGGCGTGGTCACCGGCCTGGCCTGGACCGCCATGGGCGGCGTCACCCTGAATATCGAGGCGACCCTGGTACACAGCGCCAACCGGGGATTTCGCCACACCGGTCAGCTGGGTGACGTGATGCGCGAATCGGCGGAAATCGCTTACAGCTATATTGCCGCGCACCTGAAGGCCTTCCAGGGAGACCCGGCCTTTTTTGACAAGGCCTTCGTGCACCTCCACGTGCCGGAGGGCGCCACGCCCAAGGATGGTCCGAGCGCCGGCATCACCATGGCCAGCGCCCTGTTGTCACTGGCGCGCGGTGAGCGTATCCGGCCCAACCTGGCCATGACCGGCGAGTTGACCCTTACCGGCCGGGTGCTGCCGGTCGGCGGTATTCGTGAAAAGGTCATCGCTGCGCGCCGCAGCCGGGTCCATGAACTCATTCTGCCTGAGGCCAACCGGGGGGATTTCGAGGAGCTGCCGGACTACATCCGCGAGGGACTGACGGTGCATTTTGCCAGCCGCTACCCGCAAGTGGTGGATATCCTGTTCGGCGATTGAACGTGTGAGGAGCGGGCCGCTTACCTACTGGCGGGACGCCGTAAATACATGCCCCAGGGCACCTTCTCGACCGCTGCGCGG
>DATHUT010000087.1:0-5691 GCA_035462005.1 Gammaproteobacteria bacterium
CAGGTCACGGATCACTCCGCTCTGCTCCGCCAGCGGAATGAATTCGTCGGGCGCAATCTGTCCCAGGGTCGGGTGATTCCAGCGCACGAGGGCCTCGGCGGACGTGATACGGCCGTTTCGCATATCCACCATGGGTTGATAACAGAGTTCGAGCTGGTTCTTTTCCACTGCATCCTTGAGTTCACCTACCAGTCCGAGGCGGCTGATACTGTGCTCGTCCTGTTCGGGCTTGTAGAAGGTAAAGCCCAGACCGCCACGTTTGGCGTTGTACATGGCCACATCGGCTCGTTGTAGCAGGGTAGTGGCATCCTCGCCGGATTCAGGGCACATGGCCACACCAATACTAACCCCGACTCGCAGGCATAACTTGTCTATTGTAAAGGGTTTTTCCACTGCCTCGACAATCTTGCGGCACACGGTCTTGGCATGCTTGGCCTGCGTGGTCGGCAGCAATACCGCGAACTCATCGCCGCCCAGGCGAGCGAAGGTATCGGATTTGCGCAGCAGGTCACCGATACGTCTGGCGGTCTCCTGCAGCAGGCGGTCTCCGATGTGATGTCCAAGGGTATCGTTGATCTCCTTGAAGCGATCCAGGTCCATGAGCAGGAAGGCCATGTGGTTCTGTTCGCGCAGGCTCTGGGCGATGGCATGTTCGAGTCGATCCTGGAGTAACATGCGGTTGGGCAGGCCGGTGAGGGTATCGTGCAAGGCCTGGTATTCCAGGGCCGTGGTCTCCGCCAGTACCTCTTCGGAAAAACGCTGGAAGCGCCGTTCCAGATCTCGCAACTCATCGCCTGCCCTGGCCCGCCGCGGCGTCATGCCCATGCGCTGGGCGAAGTCGTCCACACGGTTGTTAAGCCGCTGGATGCGCCGGCTGATCCAGAACGTGAACGCGGCCACCAGCAGCAGGGACAGGATCAATGTGAGTAGTCGCTGCTGGCGGTCCGTGGCCTGCAGGCTGCCCAGTAAGGCGGTTTTCGCTTCCACTGGACGATAGACCGCCAACTGCAGGCCATTAGCCCCGCTATCCACATCCAGCGGGTAACGTCCAAGGGCGTCCAGCCCCTCCATGCGCGCACGCCCCGGAGACAGAAGACCCGGGGCGCTGCTGGCCACCACTTTTCCCTCCGGCACTGCCAACAGCGCCAGCTGCAGGCCATTGGCGTCGGCAATGCGGGTGGCGGAAAAATACTCCGTGTTGATTGGGCTGGCGAGCACCAGGATACCGAGCAGGCGACCACCCGCACCCGAAACAGGATGACTGGCATAGGCCAGGGGCTGGGTATCCAGCAGGGTTACTCCCTGTTGGCGGGGGCGCCACTGAAAACCTCCCCGTGACCACTCCAACAGCGCCTTGTCCGCAACTGCCCCATCCTTCCGGTACCCCTCCAGCATACGCCCAGCAGGGTCCAGCAACAGCGCAACGCCCAGGGGCGGGAAGGATTCGGACATCACTGTTTGTGTTAGCCAGGCAGGCCGCCAGCTCTGCAGGACACCGGCGCCTTCCAGCGCCATGCCCAGGCGCGCCTGCAGTTGCGGCTGGGCCGCCAGCAGCTCGGCCAGGCTGGCGAAGGCCTCCAGGCTGCGATGGAAACGACCATTGGCTTCTGCTGCCAAGGCCTGGTCCCGTGCCTGGAACTGGCTGCTGAACCAGTCCTGGAAGCGTTGCTGCTGGATACCCTCCAGTAGACTGTAGGCCAGTGCACCGAGCAGCAAGGCGGACAACAGCATCTTGAACAGCAAAGTGGGCGCGTGCCGTATCATCAGCCTGCGCAGGTTTGCCGGGTATCTCATGAAGGTGTGCGCTCCTTGTCATACCCCTGGCCGCGCGCTCCGTACTGCATCGGCCCTGGTGGTTCCGCGGCGCCCCCGCGCCAATGGAACCTCCATGGGGAAACCCTGCGCATCAGCCTGCGATGCAGGGTTTTTTGTGATTTATCATTACATTAAGTGATGTATATTAGCGCTTGCGTCATCACATCAACGCTGGGTATCGGCGTTACCTGAAAAAAGTTGAATTCCTCCTCTCCCACACGACTTGTCCCGGCTGTCGCAGGACGGCATGATGAAACCGTGTGATTGGGAGCACCGTCCATGAATCAAGCCCTTAGCAAACCTGCAAGCCTCGCGGAACTCGACCTGGAAGCCCTGCGTATCGGCGAGGATGCACAAGAGATCCGCCTCGAGAGCCGGGCTGACAACCAGCGGCTGGCAGCCGCCCTGGTGGCACAGGCGGTACGCACCCTGGAAATCTTCAGCCGCGACCTGGAAGCGGAGATCTACGAACAACCCGATTTTCTCGAAGGCATCAAGGCCCTTGCCCTGCGCTCCCAGCATGTAGGTATCCGCATCCTGCTACAGGACCCGGGCCGAGTGGTACGTGATGGCCATCGTCTTGTGGAGATGGCGCGCCGGCTGAGCAGCTTCATCGAGATACGCCGGCCCAGCCATGACTATCGCGAGTTCAACGAGGCCTTCATGATCGTGGACAACACCGCCCTGCTGCACCGCCGCCTGGGTGACCGCTACGAGGGTCATGCCTGCTTCAAGCAACCGCTGCGCGCACGCGAACTCGCCAATTTTTTCGAGGAAGTCTGGCAACGTGCCGCACCCCATCCCGAACTGCAGCGCCTGCACTTGTGAGAATGCCATGCATGCTTTCCTGCACCACTGGCTGTTGATCCTGTTCCTGCTCCCCGCCCTGGGACTGGCCGATGATACCCGCATCCATGTCATAGACCTGCAGGGTCGATCTGCCCAGGAAATGATCCCCCTCATACAACCCCTGCTCGACGAGGGCGATGCCATTACGGGCACCGGCTACCAGTTGATCCTGCGCACCAGGCCGGAAAACCTAGCCCGCATCGAAGCCGTGGTGAAACGTCTCGACCAAGCTCCGAAACGCTTGCGCATCACGGTGCACAGGGGTGAGCTCGACACGCGGGAGCAGTACCGTCACGACATACAGCTGGAGCGAAAATCCGACGGGGTTCGACTGGAGGCCGGTGAAGCGCGCAATGGCGGTGGATTGGTGGTGGAGCAGCGCGATGAGGCCGGGAGTGCAGGCGTGCGTGTGAAAAGCACCCGCCGGGTGCGCGATGCCGACCAGCGCCAGCAGGTCCAGGCCCTGGAAGGGCAAGCCGCCTATATTGCCACGGGCGTTGCCTTCCCCTATGTCAGCCAGGTGGAGCGCTACGGATCACGTGGCACGGGTACCAGCATCGAATACCGGGAAGCCAATACCGGCTTTTATGTGCTGGCCCGCCTGCGTGGCGACGGACAGGTGCAACTGGACATCAGTCCTCACAAAGACACCCTGAGTCCGCGTGGCGGGGGCATGGTGGAAACCAGCGCATTGATCACCAGCGTATCCGGGCCAGTCGATACCTGGCTGGAACTGGGCGGCATCGGCGAAAGCCGCAACCAGGACACGCAGGAATACACCCGCAGCCGGCGCACCCGTGACCGCCAGGAGGAACAGCTCTGGTTCCGGGTGGAGGTGCTGGACTGAGGCACAGGCCGGTCGCGCCCTTCAGGACCCCGCTCCCCATTCCTCCCGCAACCGCTCCCGGTTGGCCGCCAGCCATTGCAGGGCGATAATGGGCGTAGCGGAAGGGATGCCGCCCTTGCTCAGCAACTCCATGGCCTGCGCGCTCGGTACGGCCATGGCACGGATGTCCTCGTGCTCGGCGGTGATCCCGAACAGGCCACCGCCCCGGGAGCTGTCCACCTTGCCACAGTACAGGGTGATCTGTTCCGAACTGCCACCGGGACTCACCAGATAGCGGCTGATGAATTCCAGTCGCTCAATGACGCAGCCGGCTTCTTCCACCGCCTCGCGCCTTACCACGTCCTCCGCCGTCTCACCCGGCTCGATGATGCCGGCAACGATCTCCCGCACCCATGCCCCTTCCGGAAGGTCCAGTGCCCCGATGCGGAACTGCTCGATCAGGATCACTTCATCGCGCACCGGGTCGTAGGGCAGCACCGCCGCCGCATGGCCGCGTTCGAGCAGTTCCCGCACCAGGCTACCACTCATGCCGCCGGCATAGAGACTATGACGCAGGGTATAGCGCTCCATCTGGAAGAACCCACGATAGACGATTTCCCGTTTGATGATGTCGACCTGTTGTGCGTCTCGTTCCATATTCAGTCGTGTTCCGTATGCTTGTCCCGTTCATCATCACGGGGAGGATTTTCCTGCTCCTGGCGCAGGCGGGAAAATTCCAGCAGCCGCGAGGCCACCCGGCCATTGATGGTATCAAGGGGAAATTCTCCGTGTTCATCACACTGACCGGCCTCCAGACCGATCAACAAGGCCATCGCCTGGTCCACATGATCTACTGCATACAGGTGGAAACGACCCGCACGCACCGCCTGCACCAGGTCCTGTCGCAACATCAGGTTGACCATATTGCTGGCCGGCAGGATGACGCCCTGCTCTCCCGTCAGGCCGCGGGCAACGCAGATATCGAAAAATCCCTCGATCTTTTCGTTGACTGCGCCTACGGACTGCACTTCACCGAACTGGTTGACGGAACCGGTAACCCCCAGGTACTGGGCCATGGGCAAATCTGCAAGCGCAGACAGCAGGGCGCACAATTCCCCCAACGAGGCGCTGTCACCGTCCAGGGGGCCGTAGCTTTGTTCGAACACCAGGCTGGCGGTCACCGACAGGGAGCGGGTTCGCGCATAACGGGCGCCAACGAACTGGGACAGGATCATCACACCCTTGGAATGCAAGGCGCCGCCCAGTTGCGCCTCGCGCTCGATATCGATGATCTCCCCCTCACCCAGCCAGGCGGTCGCGGTGATGCGTGACGGCAGGCCGAAGACGTAGTCGCCCGCCTCTACCACCATCAGGCCATTGACCTGGGCCGCCAGTCGCCCTTGCGTATGGATCATGACATTGTTGCGCAGGATATCCTCATGGAAGCGCTCCCGTACCCGGCTGGCACGCCGCTCCCATTCCTGAATGGACCGTTCCACATGTTCCCGTCGCATACAGTCTGAGCCGGCCTGACGCGCCCAGTAATCCGTTTCTCGCAGGATATCCGCCAGCACCCCCAGATTGGTGGTAATGCGCTCGGCATCCTCCACCAGTCTTGCGCCCTCTTCGACCATTCTGGCCACGGCCTCGACCCGCATGGGCAGCAATTCCTCCCGCTTGATGAGACTGGCCAGCATGGTCACATAGGAGGATTGATTGGTGATATTCCATTCCAGGCGGTCATCGAAATCCACTTGCACCTTGAACAGACGCAGGAAATCCGCATCCTGTTCGGCCAATTGATAATACAGATCTCGCTCGCCGATCATTACCACCTGTAAACGCACGGGCAAGGCCATGGGGGCGAAGGCGACGCCTTCGCTGCCGCTGTGCGAACGTTCTGGCTCCAGCCGACCGGTGGCCAACAGCTGCTTGAAATCCCGCCAGAGCTCCATGTCCGTCAGCAGGTTTTCGGTGTCGAGGACGAGGTAGCCACCATTGGCCCGTTGCACCGCGCCGGCGCGCAGCAGGCGCAGGTCTTCCTGGCCACTACCCGGCTGGATACGCGGCTCGATGGCACCGAACAGGGAGCTGCGCCCCTTTCCATTCCAGTATTCCAGGGGCGCGCCCTGCGCACCCTCACGGCTTACCAGGAGATGAACCTGGTAGCGACCGGCGAGTGAACCGGGATCGTCCAACCA
>DATHUT010000088.1:0-2706 GCA_035462005.1 Gammaproteobacteria bacterium
GTACGGATCGCGCGCCGCGTCATCGAGACGGCCTGTATCGAGGGCTTCGAGTTCGCTTCCAGCCAGACCTCGCATTGACACAATTCCATGCCCCGTTATCCCGGTGCATGAACACATCCCGTCATTCCGGCGAATGCGGGAATCCAGTGCTTTACAGACCATGGATTCCGGCATTCGCCGGAATGACGGGACACGATTGTAGTGACTCCTGTGTAATCAGAGTGTGCCTGGAAAAAAGGCGGAACCCCGTCATCCCGGCGCATGCCGGGATCCATGTGTGAAGGGCAGGCGGCCGCCCCTTCCTGGCAGCCTTTGTTATACTGCCGTCGTCAAGATTCACCGAAGCCGACCCCCATGCCCAAGATCATCCCCATCCAGGCCATGACGCCGGAAACCAAATGCAGCTTCTGCACCCGCTCCATCTGCTGCACCTACATCACCCAGCAGATCGATACGCCGCGCTCCATGGAGGATTTCGATCACCTGCTCTGGCAGCTTGCTCATGCCAACATCCAGGCGTACAAGGACGACGAGGGCTGGTTCCTGCTCATCAATAATCGTTGCACCCACTTGCAGCTCGACGGCCGCTGCGGCATCTACGACGATCGCCCCGCCGTATGCCGACGTTACACCAACGATTTCTGTGAATACGATCAGGCGGCGGAAGAGGGCTTCGAGCTGTTCTTCGACGGCTACGACGCCCTGCTGGGCTACTGCAAAAAGCGCTTCAAGACCTGGGATAAACGGGATCGGGAGTAGGCCCCAGCCCCGCGAAGTTCTCCACGCTCGGAAACTCATCCACTTCCCGTAGTGGTCCGCGACTGTCGGGGCGACGGATGGCCAACAGGTGCCGGATGCCAAAATTCGCGGCACTGCGCAACACCGGCAGGCTGTCATCCACGAACAGGGCGCGCTCCGGCGCAAAGGGTTCGCGCTTGACCAGTTCCGGCCAGAAGCGTGGGTCTTCCTTGGGGAAGCCCAGGTCGTGGGCGCACACCAGGCTGTCGAAGTGTTCCGCCAGGCGGGTGCATTCCATCTTCAGGGCCAGGCTCCTGGCGTGGGCATTGGTCACCAGTACCACGCGCTTGTCGGCGCGGCGCACCGCATCGAGGAATTCGACCACATGTTCGTGCACGGCGATCAGGTGGCGGATCTCCCTTTTCAGGCCGGCGATGTCCAGGTCCAGCTCGCGGCTCCAGTGGTCCAGGCAGTACCAGGCCATGGTGCCTTCCACGGCGCGGAATTTCGGATACAGCACCGCCTTGGCGGCCTCCAGGCTCAAGCCACGCGCACGGGCATAGCTCTGGGGCACGTATTCGAGCCAGAAGTGGTTGTCGAAGTGCAGGTCGAGCAGGGTGCCGTCCATGTCGAGCAGGACGTGGTCGATGTCGGGCCAGGCAATCATGGTAAGGGGGTCGGTTTCGGCAGTTCGAAGTGGGTATAATCCTAGCAGTTATCCAAAAAGGGGTCAGAGCCCTTTTTGGTAAAAAACGTAAAAAAGGGCTCTGACCCCTTTTTCGAACAATAAACTGGATAACGCAATATGACACAAGAAAAAATGCTCGGGGACTTCACCCCGCAGGCCCTGCTGGAGCAGGTGGTGGCGCTGGCCAAGCAGGCGGGCGCGCGCATCCTGGAGGTCTATGACTCGGAATTCGCCGTCCAGCACAAGGACGACAAGTCGCCCCTGACCGCGGCGGACCTGGCCTCCCACCAGGCCATCGTCGCCGGCCTCGAGGCCCTGACCCCGGGTGTGCCGGTGCTGTCGGAGGAGTCGGCCCAGCTACCTTATGACGAGCGTTCAAGTTGGCAAACCTATTGGCTGGTGGACCCGCTCGACGGCACCAAGGAGTTCATCAAGCGCAACGGGGAATTCACTGTGAACATCGCCCTAATCCGCGACGGCGTGCCGGCGCTGGGGGTGGTCTACGTCCCCGTTACCGGTGTGACCTATTCTGCCTGCGCGGGGCTCGGGGCCTTCAAGGCGGAAGAGGATCAGGGGCCGCAGGCGATCCGGGTGCGCCCCCTGCCGCAAGGCCCTCTGGCGGTGGTGGGCAGCCGTTCCCATGGTGGCGATTCCCTTCAGGCCTTTCTCGACAAGGTGGGGGAGCACGAGATGGTCAGCATGGGCAGTTCCCTCAAGCTGTGCCTGGTGGCCGAGGGCCGGGCCGATGTCTACCCGCGCCTGGGACCGACCTCGGAATGGGATACGGCCGCCGCCCAGTGCGTAGTGGAGCAGGCCGGCGGGCAGGTGACTGACCTGGAACTGCGGCCGTTGCGCTACAACACCAAGGACTCGATGCTCAATCCCTTCTTCCTGGTGTTCGGCGACGCCAGCCGCGACTGGAAACAGTATCTGTAGGTAGGGCTTGCAGGTGCCGCATGAACAGGGCGCCTGCCAATCCACCCAGCAGCGCTCCCACGCTGTCCGCCAGCACATCGAGAGAATCCGTGTCGCGACCGGGGATGAAGGACTGGTGGAATTCGTCCGCGAGCCCGTAGAACGTGCCCAGCAGCCAGACCACCAGTAGTGCGCGCCCGGGCCGTGCCGGACGGTGCAGGGCCACCGCCAGCAGCAGGCCCAGCAGGCCATAGGCACCGACATGAAACAGCTTGTCCTGGTGTTCGAACAGGGAGGGCGCGGGCAGGCTGGGCTGGTGGGACAGGTAGAAGATAACGCCCATCCAGGCCAGGGCCAGCAGCAGG
>DATHUT010000089.1:0-5960 GCA_035462005.1 Gammaproteobacteria bacterium
TCAGGTTGTCTTGCAACGAAAGGTAGAAACGCGACGATCCGGGATCGCCCTGGCGGCCGGAACGCCCACGCAACTGGTTGTCGATGCGCCGTGACTCATGGCGTTCGGTGCCGATGATATGCAGGCCACCGGCCTTCAACACGGTGTCGTGTCGCTCATGCCAGTCCGCTTTCAGCTTGGCGATAGTGGCCTCATCAACCTCTTCACCCAGCGTATCCAGCTCGGCCTCCAGACTGCCTCCCAGCACAATGTCGGTTCCACGGCCGGCCATGTTGGTGGCAATGGTCACCGCACCCGGGCGACCGGCCTGGGCGACGATCTGCGCCTCGCGCTCGTGCTGCTTGGCGTTCAACACCTCGTGGCTGATCTTTTCCTGGTTCAGCAAGCGGGACAGGTATTCGGAAGTCTCTATGGAGGTGGTGCCCACCAGCACCGGCTGGCCGCGCTGGCGGCAATCGCGCACGTCCTCGAGGATGGCGTTGAACTTTTCCTCGAAGGTGAGGAATACCAGGTCGCCCATGTCGTTGCGGATCATGGGTTGATTGGTGGGAATGACCACCACTTCCAGACCGTAGATCTGTTGGAATTCCGCGGCCTCAGTGTCGGCGGTGCCGGTCATGCCGGCCAGCTTGTCGTAGAGGCGGAAATAGTTCTGGAAGGTGATGGAGGCCAGGGTCTGGTTTTCGTTCTGGATCTTCACCCCTTCCTTGGCCTCGACCGCCTGGTGCAGCCCTTCGGACCAACGCCGGCCCGGCATGGTACGGCCGGTGAACTCGTCGACGATGATGACCTGGTTGTCCTTGACGATGTAGTCCACGTCCTTCTGATACAGCACGTGGGCACGCAGGGCCGCGTTGAGGTGGTGCATCAGCATCAGGTTGGCGGCATCGTAGAGGCTCTGGCCCTCGGCCAGCAGGCCGGCGCGGGCAAGCTCCTCCTCCACATGCTCGTGGCCTTCCTCGGTGAGGTAGACCTGCTTCTGCTTCTCGTCCACCGAGTAATCGCCGGGGCCGCCTTCGTCGTCGTCGTTTTCCTTGGGCGCCTGGCGCACCAGGCGCGGCACGATCTCGTTCATCTTGGAGTAGAGATCGGAGTTGTCGTCGGTGGGGCCGGAGATGATCAGTGGCGTGCGCGCCTCGTCGATGAGGATGGAGTCCACTTCGTCCACCACCGCGGCATTGAGTTCGCGCTGCACCTTCTCCTCGATGCTGAAGGCCATGTTGTCGCGCAGGTAATCGAAGCCGAATTCGTTGTTGGTGCCGTAGGTGATGTCGGAGTGGTAGGCGGCACGCTTTTCCTCGGGGCTCATGCCACCGACGCTGACACCGACGGTCAGGCCCAGGAAGTTGTAGAGGCGGGACATCCACTCGGCGTCACGCCGTGCCAGATAGTCGTTCACCGTGACCACGTGTACGCCCTTGCCGGGCAGGGCATTGAGGTAGGCGAACAGGGTGGCGACCAGGGTCTTGCCCTCGCCGGTGCGCATCTCGGCGATGCGCCCCTCGTTGAGTACCATGCCGCCGATCAGCTGCACGTCGAAGTGACGCATGCCCAGGGTGCGCTTGCCGGCCTCGCGCACCACGGCGAAGGCCTCGGGCAACAGCTCATCCGGCTTGGCCCCGTCCTGCAAACGCTGGCGGAATTCGTCGGTCTTGGCGCGCAGTTGTTGGTCGCTCAAGGCCTGGATACTGTCTTCCAGGGCATTGATCTTGTTGACCACCTTGGTCATGCGCTTGATGGTGCGATCGTTGCTGCTGCCGAACAGCTTGCGAAGGATTTGACTTACCATAGGGACCAGGGAATGCGGATTCCGGCTTCAGATAAAGGCGACATCATAACCGAAGCGGGGGGCTAATGCGTAGGGGAGGCGCGCGGGAATGACGTGCGAATCCGGGCTTCCCTGATTCAGCGGGCGGCGATGTACTTGCCGGGGTTGACCACCTTGTTGTTGCGCAGCACCTCGAAGTGCACATGGGGGCCGGTGGAACGGCCGGAGGAGCCCATGCGGGCGATGACCTGGCCCTTTTCCACCCGTTCCCCGGCGCTGACCAGGTGGTCGCGATTATGGGCGTAGCGGGTGACATAGCCATTGCCATGGCTGAGCTCCACCAGGTTGCCGTAGCCGCCACGGTGACCGACGTAGGTCACCACACCGGCGGCAACCGCCACGACATTGGCGCCCTCCTTGCCGGCGAAATCAATGCCGTAATGGAGGGCCGGCTTGCCGGTGAAGGGGTCGGTACGCTTGCCGAAGTGGGAGGACAGCCAGCCCTGCTCGATGGGCCGCCCGGAGGGCTCGATCTGGGCTTTGAGGTTGCGATCCATGACCAGCCCCTCCAGCACCGTCAGCTTGCGCTGGCGATCGCTGAGCTGCAGCTGGAGTTCCTCCAGGGTACGCAGGAAATCCGGTAGTTCCGTGTTCGCGGGGACGGCTTCGGCGAGTTCCTGCACTTCTTCCTCGGAACCCCCCTGGCCCGGCAAGCGGTCGAAATCGAATTCGGCCACGTCCAGCTCCGCCATGCGTGCCAGGCGCGTGCCCAGGGCATCCACCCGCAGCAGCTGGGCCTGCATCTGTCCGAGTCGCAGCGCAAGGGCATTGAGATGGGCGTCGGCATCCTGACGGGCCATTTCAATGGCGGCCTGCTGCTGATCCAGTTCGGCCTGCCAGGGCGGTGGCGCCGCGCCGACGGGGGTCTCCCCGACCGCCTGCGCCACCCCGAGGCGGTAGCCCCCGTAGAGCAGCGCCCCGCACAGGAACAGCAGCCCCGTCAGCAGGGGCAGCAAGAACTGCGGCCTTCCCAGGGCGATGCTCGCGGCGCGTCCGCGGCGGTTGGTAAAGAGCATGATATTCATTTAGGGTATCCGTTCATTCCCGGTTCATGGCAGTCCACAGGAAGCAAGCATCATGCCCACCCGCAAACCGGTCTCCGTTGGCAAACTGTTCACGGGTGGATCCCTGTCCCGCTTCCTGGAACGGCGGCAGCTGCTGGCCGAACTGGAACGCCTGCTGTCCCGAAACCTGCCACCGCCCCTGGACATCCACTGCAAGGTACTGAACCTGCGCGGGGACTGCCTGATCCTGGCGGTGGACAACCCCCTGTGGGCAAGTCGCCTGCGCTTCCAGACCCGAACTCTACTACAGCAGCTTGCCCCTGTGGAATCCGTGACGGTACGCACAATCCAGATCAAGGTCCTGCCGCAGGCCGTGCCGAGGCAGAAAAAAACCCGGCGCAACAAGCCCTTATCAGCAGCCAATGCCCAGTTGGTGCGACAGACCGCCCGTTCCCTGAAGGATGAGCGCCTGCGCGCCGCCCTGTTACGGGTAGCGTCCCGCGGAGAGAAAACCTGAAGCCAGACAGTATTGCCGGACCTGGCCTGTCGGACTGAAGTCCGACAAACCCGTCAGGAAACCGGCAGCGGCTGGGTGAAACAGATGGGCGCCTGCTCGCTGTTTTCGAACGTGACCTCTTCCCAGGCATCCTGCTCCGCCATCAGGGCACGCAGCAGCCGGTTGTTGAGGGCATGTCCGGATTTGTGGCCGTGGAAGGCGCCAATGAGGCTCTGGCCGAGCAGGTACAGGTCGCCGATGGCGTCCAGGATCTTGTGCTTGACGAACTCATCCTCGTAGCGCAGGCCATCGGTATTCAAGACCCGATAGTCGTCCAGCACCACGGCATTGTCGAGGCTGCCGCCCAGGGCCAGGTTGTGGGCGCGCAGCTGCTCGATGTCGCGCATGAAACCGAAGGTACGGGCGCGACTCACTTCACGGACGAAGGATGTGGTGGAAAAATCCACTTCCGCGCGTTGGGTGTCTTCCTTGAAGACCGGGTGCTGGAAGTCGATGGTGAAGCCCACCTTGAAACCGTCGAAAGGATCGAAGCGTGCCCACTTGTCCTCGTCTTCCACCAGTACCGGGCGCTTGATGCGGATGAAGCGCTTGGGTGCATTCTGCTCCTCGATACCCGCGGACTGGATCAGGAACACGAAGGGGCCGGCGCTGCCATCCATGATGGGCACTTCCGTGGCGCTCAGGTCCACATAGGCATTATCGATACCAAGACCGGCCATGGCCGACAACAGATGTTCGACGGTGGAGATGCGCACATCGCCGTTCACCAGGGTGGTGGACAGCACGGTGTCGCCCACGTTCTCGGGGCGTGCACGAATTTCGACCGGGGGTTCCAGATCGGTGCGTCGAAACACGATACCGGTGTTGGGAGCGGCAGGGCGCAAGGTGAGGTATACCTTTTCGCCCGTGTGGAGCCCCACGCCGGTGGCGCGAATGACATTCTTGAGTGTACGTTGGCGTATCATGGGTCTTTCCCTAAAAGTGCTTGCCGATCCGGAGCTTAGGCGATGGCTGCGGATGGTAACACAGCTGCAATATCAGGAAAAGAGAAACCAGTCACACTCTTGCGGCTAAGTCCCTGTTTTCCCGGCACCCATACTTTACTGAAAACACTAGCAAAATACGCGCCAACTGCGTAGGGATCCCGCCAATCCAACCATTTTCATACATACCGGCATATCCGGCGTTTATGGATGAATGGCCTGACATAAAGCCCGGAGTCCCGGCATCCCGGCCCCGGAGTCCCGTCATCCCGGCGCATGCCGGGATCCAGAACCCGCGTCCGCGGTGCATGCATGGATTCTGGCATGCGCCGGAATGACGAACAGTTGCTCGCTCGCCCGCACCCTCCCCGCACTGAGGAGGAAAACGGGTTGGTGGCAGGGCGAACGAAACCCTTGCCCCATCGCAGGGTGCGTGATGCGACGAGGCCGGTGCCTAGTCCGCCTGCCGGCGCAGGAACGCGGGGATGTCCAGGTAATCCAGATCCTCCTGGCTGGTGATGGGGGCCAGGCCCTCACCCACCGCGCGCTTGCGCTTGATGGTCGGCTGCTCGTAGTCCTTGTAATCGACCTCGCCATCCTTGTTTCGTTCCACCAGTTTCATGGGCGGCTCTTTCTGCTGCAGCGCCTGGGCGCCCAGACCGGTGGCCACCACCGTTACCCGCAGCTCGTCGCGCATGGTGGGATCGATCACGGTACCCACCACGACGGTGGCGTTCTCGGAGGCGAACTCCTTGATGGTGTTGCCAACTTCCTCGAACTCGCCAATGGACATGTCCATGCCGGCGGTCACGTTCACCAGGATACCGCGAGCACCCATCAGGTTGATGTCTTCCAACAGCGGGCTGTTGATGGCGCTTTCCGCCGCCTCGCGGGCACGGTCCTCGCCACTGGCGACACCGGAACCCATCATGGCCATGCCCATCTCGGACATGACGGTGCGCACGTCGGCGAAGTCGACGTTGATCAGGCCCGGACGGGTGATCAGCTCGGCGATGCCCTGCACCGCGCCCAGCAGTACGTCATTGGCCGCCTTGAAGGCATCCAGCAGACTCACCTGCTTGCCCAGTACCGTGAGCAGCTTCTCGTTGGGTATGGTGATCAGGGAATCCACGTACTGACCCAGTTCCTTCATGCCCGCCTCGGCCGCATGCAGACGCTTGCCGCCTTCGAAGGGGAAGGGCTTGGTCACCACAGCCACGGTCAGGATACCCAGCTCCTTGGCCAGCTGCGCCACCACCGGCGCCGCGCCGGTACCGGTGCCACCACCCATGCCGGCGGTGATGAACAGCATGTCGGAGCCCTCGATCACCTCGATGATACGATCACGGTCTTCCAGCGCCGCCTGGCGGCCGATCTCGGGATTGGCGCCGGCACCGAGGCCCTTGGTGATGCTGCTGCCCAGCTGCAGGCTGATACGCGATTCCATGTTCTTGAGGGCCTGCGCATCGGTATTGGCGCAGATGAAATCCACGCCCTCGATGTCGGCCTCCACCATGTGCTGCACGGCATTGCCGCCGCCACCGCCCACACCGATCACCTTGATGACCGCGTTCTGGCTGTATGCGTCCATTAGTTCAAACATTGTCTTGCCTCCTCAGTTGTACTCT
>DATHUT010000090.1:0-3231 GCA_035462005.1 Gammaproteobacteria bacterium
CGGACTTATTCAGGCAACCGTGCGTGGTAGTGACCTGGTGGCGCGCTACGGTGGCGAGGAAATCCTGGTGCTGTGTCCGGAAACCGACGGCGCTGTCGCCGGACAGCTGGCCGAACGCATTCGCCGGCATGTGGAGGGAGCGACGATCGTGACCCCATCTGCCCGGATTCAAATGACGGTGAGCCTGGGCGTGGCCGCCTACCCCGAGCTACCGACCGGAACGGACCTGATCCAGGCCGCCGACGCGGCCATGTACCGCGCCAAGCAGTCCGGTCGCAACCGGGTTTGCAGCGCGGCCGCGCCTGGGGGTTAGTTTGTAAATACCTATAAATATTTCATGGGTATTGGCCGTTAAGGTTTGGCAGGCCCGGTATGTCTGCCTTGATTCAATGGCCACATGTAACCGATTGATATGAAAAATAATACTGTCGATCCCCCGGGAGGATCAATGAGCCAGGCGAGCGGCGGGGATTGCCGGCCTGGACTACCCATCAACTGCCTTTGGCACGCCGCCCTGGAAGCGGCGCCGTACCTTCTGTTTCTCCACGATGCGGATGGCCGGCTGCTGGCGGCCAACCAGGCGTATTTGCGCAGTGCGGGGATGAGCGAGCGGCAGGCGCTGGGCCAGCCGTACTGGAAGGTGTTTCCCCGTCGCCAGGGTGCCCTGCCGGGTTGCCGACATAGCCAGAAGGGATTGCAGGCCTACACCGATGAATTCGATGTGGAGGGGCGTGGTTTCCGTTCCGACGCCTACGCCGTGCGGGACGAGGCGGGGCGGTACCTCTATTCCATCCACCTGATGACGGATATCACGGCTGAGAGACAGGCCCAGCGGAGGCTGTCCGAGGCGCAGCGGATCGCCCGGCTGGGCAGCTGGGAGTGGGATATCCGCGATGACCGCCTGCACTGGTCCGAGGAGATCTACCGCATCTTCGGCCTCGACCCCAATGGTTTCGGTGCCAGCTACGAGGCCTTCCTGCGGGCCGTGCACCCCGAGGACCGGGAACGGGTGGAACGAAGCGTGAAGGACGCCATGGAAGGACGTCCCTACGACATCGAGCACCGCATCGTACGGCCCGATGGCAGTGAGTGCATCGTGGCGGAGCGCGGAGAGGTGAGCCGCGATGCAGAGGGAAAGCCGATCCGCATGATGGGGACGGTCCAGGACATTACGGAACGAATGCATGCGGAGGCCGCCCTGCGCCAGGCGGGCGCCATGTTCGAATCCACCGGCGAGGGCGTGCTGGTCACCGATGCCCGCGGGCGCATTGTGAGGGTTAACCCGGCTTTTACCCGCATTACGGGATACAGCGAGCAGGATGCCATCGGCAAAACGACCGACCTGCTGAAATCAGGCAAGCATGATGATCGCTTCTATCGCGACATGTGGGAGGCCATCGAATCCCAAGGCTACTGGGAGGACGAGATCTGGAATCGCCGCAAATCCGGCGATGTCTATCCGGAGTGGCTGAGAATCAGCGCGGTATATGACGAGCATGGGAAGGTGATCAGCTATGTGGGTATCTTTTCGGACCTCAGCAGGATCAAGGAATCGCAGGAGCAACTCGACTTTCTTGCGCATTACGACCCATTGACGGGATTGCCGAATCGGCTGTTGTTCATGGCGCGGCTCGAACACGCGCTGCAGTCAGCCAGGCGCAATGAACGCCAGGTGGCCCTGCTGTTCCTGGATCTGGATCGCTTCAAGAACCTGAACGAAACCCTGGGGCACTCGGCAGGTGATGTGTTGCTGATGGAGGCGGCGGAGCGCCTGCGTGAGGTGGTTCGCGAGGAAGACACGGTGGCGCGGCTGGGCGGTGATGAGTTCACGCTGGTCCTGGAGAACGTTTCCGACCTGATCGATGTGGCGGGTGTGGTGCGCAAGCTGCAGCGAGCCCTGTGCCGGCCGCTGCAAATCGAGGACCATGAGCTGGTAATCAGCGCCAGTGTCGGGGTAAGCCTCTATCCAAGGGATGGGGAGGACCCGGATACGCTCGTGAAGCATGCCGAGGCCGCCATGTACGAGGCGAAGCGGCAGGGTGGCAATGGCTATGCCTATTACACCGAGGAGCTCACCAGGATTGCAATGGAACGGTTCTCCCTGGAGGCCAGCCTGCACCAGGCATTGGAGCGCCAGGAGTTCGAATTGCACTACCAGCCACAGGTGGAGCTTGCCACCGGCAGGGTAAGTGGTGTTGAGGCGCTGGTGCGCTGGCGGCATCCAAAACTCGGCCTTATCCCGCCGGATCGCTTCATCCCCCTGGCGGAGGAAACCGGCCTCATCATTCCGCTGGGAGAATGGGTGTTGCGGACTGCCTGCGCCATGGGGTTGCGCCTGCAGCGGATGTATTCACAGCCGCTGCAGGTGGCGGTCAATCTCTCCGGGCGCCAGCTGGCGGATCCGGGGCTCAAGCAGACGCTGTCCGATGTTTTCGCGCATTGCGGCCTGCCTCACAGTCTCATCGAGCTCGAGGTCACCGAGGGTGCGCTGATTCCCGAGGCATTCGATCTGTTATGTTATTTCCGAAGTCTGGGTGTGAAAATTGCCATCGACGACTTTGGGACCGGTTATTCCTCGCTGGCGCGCATCAGGCAGTTCCCCATCGACCGTCTCAAGATCGACCGGTCCTTCGTGCAGAATATCCCGGACAGCAGCGATGATGCCTCCATCGCCAAGGCGATCATCATGATGGCGCACAGCCTGAACCTGGAAGTGGTCGCCGAAGGCGTGGAGACCGAGGCCCAGCTCGAGTTCCTGCGGGAGCATGGTTGTGAACAGATTCAGGGGTACTTCTTCAGTAGACCGCTTCCTGAAGAGGAGTTGTCCGCCTGGCTGATGGGCAAGTAACGACTAATCCCGATCATTGGAAAAAACGGATGTGTAGGAGCGGCCTTGGCCGCGAACATTCGCAGGCAAAGCCTGGTCCTACAGGTGCCTTCTTGGGCTAAAAGGGCAGATTTATTTGGAATGCACCCTCTCCCATGAGTTTTTGGTTTAGCGCTGGACAGCGCATAAACAGCGGTATCTATCTCATCACCGTCATTCCGGCGTATGCTGGAATCCAGGGTTCTAATGGCGTACGCGTGCATGCGCTGGTATGTGAACCGGTGTTGGAGGTCGCATGTAAGGTAACCTGTCACCACATTATAAAGGATGCTCTGATTTATTCGTCATGCCCGCGTAGGCGGGCATCCATGTCTATGAAATACCTGGATTGCTCGCTTCGCTCG
>DATHUT010000091.1:0-2896 GCA_035462005.1 Gammaproteobacteria bacterium
GTCATGGTGCAATGGCAGCTGGTGGATGCGTGTTCCCAGCGTTCGAGCCAGCCGCCGAATTCCTTGGTGCGTTCGATTTGTTTCATTCCAACCTCAGAAGATGATGACCGAGCGAATGCTCTTTCCTTCGTGCATCAGGTCAAAGGCGCGGTTGATGTCCTCCAGCGGCATGGTATGGGTGACCAGCTTGTCCAGCTCGATCTTGCCGGCCAGGTAGTTGTCCACGTAGCCTGGCAGCTGGCTGCGCCCCTTGACACCGCCAAAGGCCGTGCCTTTCCAGGTGCGGCCCACCACCAGGTTGAAGGGACGGGTGCGGATCTCCTGGCCAGCACCGGCGACGCCGATCACGGTGGAGACCCCCCAGCCCATGTGGGTGCATTCGAGGGCATCCCGCATGACCTCGACATTGCCGATGCATTCGAAGGAATAATCGACACCGCCCTTGGTCAGGTCGCGGATGTATTCGACCAGCGATCCGTTCATCTCCCTGGGGTTGATGAAGTCGGTCGCGCCCAGCGCCCTGGCCATTTCGAACTTGTCCGGGTTGAGGTCGATGGCGAGGATGCGGCTGGCCTTGGCCATCACCGCGCCCTGGATGCAGGACAGGCCGATGCCGCCGAGGCCGAACACGGCGACCGTGGAGCCGGGCTCGACCTTGGCGGTGTTCAGTACCGCGCCGATGCCGGTGGTAACGCCGCAGCCGAGCAGGCAGACCTTGTCGAGCGGAGCCTCGGGGTTGATCCTGGCAAGGGCGATTTCCGGCACCACGGTGTATTCGGCGAAGGTCGAGCAGCCCATGTAGTGGAAGATCGGTTTGCCGCCCTTCGAGAAACGGCGTGTGCCATCGGGCATGTAGCCGGTCCACACGGTGGCGGCGATGGACTGGCACAGGTTGGTCTTGGGCGAGGCGCAGTACTCGCAGTGGCCGCACTCGGGGATGTAGAGCGGGATCACGTGGTCGCCCGGCTTCAGGGTCTTCACCCCCGGCCCGCACTCGAGCACGATGCAGCCGCCCTCGTGGCCGAGGATGCAGGGGAAGGCGCCTTCCGGGTCGTCGCCCGACAGGGTAAAGGCGTCGGTGTGGCAGACGCCGCTGGCCACCACCTGTAGCAGCACCTCGCCTTCGCGGGGGCCTTCCACGTCCACTTCCTCGATCGACAACGGTTTTTTGGGTTCCCAGGCGACGGCGGCACGTGCTTTCATGGTCAAGCTCCTTGGGGGATCAATCGCGAACGCGGATAGGTAGGAGTGGAGTATACCTGCCGCTGAAACGATACCAAACGATACCCATGTTTTCCCGAAAAGGTGCTTGTTTTCTGGTACATTGTCACCTTTAGGTGAGCAGCAGCAGGGCAAGGCATGACGACGAATCAAGCGTGCATCGATCAACTGACCGCGAGCGGCGACTACCGGATCATCCGGCGCCTGGAGCCCGTGGACCGGTATCATGCGGACAGCGGGGCCGAGAAGCACATCGGCCTCTACATCGACACCGAGTGCACGGGCCTGGACCCGGAGATCGAGAAGGTCATCGAACTGGCCCTGGTGCCGTTCGAGTACGATGCCGAGGGACGGATCTACCGCGTCCTGCCGGCCTACAACGCCTTCCAGGACCCCGGTCGCCCCATCCCGCCCTTCATCACCCGGCTCACCGGCATCACCGATGCCATGGTGGCCGGGCAGGCCATCGATCCCGATGCGGTGTCGCGCCTGCTGGAACAGGCCGACCTGGTCATTGCCCACAATGCCCGCTTCGATCGCCCCTTTGCGGAACAACTGCATCCGGGGTTCGAGGCGCTTTCCTGGGCCTGTTCCATTGCGGATGTGAACTGGAACGAGGAAGGCTTCGAAGGGGTGAAGCTGGACTACCTGGCATACAAGCACGGCTTTTTTTATGAAGGCCACCGGGCCACCATCGACTGCCAGGCGGGTATCGAGCTGCTGAGCCAGACCCTGCCCAGTGGGACGCGGGTGTTAAAGCGGTTGCTGGACAGTGCCAGACGCACCGAGGTGCGCTTGTGGGCCGTCAAGGCGCCCTTCGAAATGAAGGACGTCCTGAAGGCGCGGGGCTATCGCTGGTCACCGGGCGGCGAGGGGATCCTGAAGGCCTGGTACAAGGACCTGCCGGAAGAGGAAGCGGATGCCGAGCTGCTCTACCTCAACCAGGAGGTCTATCCGCGTGCCGTGGGCGTGCTGCCCATGGACCGGTTCGATGCGAAGATGCGCTATTCGAAACGCGTCTGATGGAACGGCGAGGTACATGCTATGGCGAATTCCTTTGGTGATCAGTTTCTCAAGGCCGGCCTGGTGAACAAGGCCCGGCTCAACGAAGCACAGAAATCGAAAAGCAAGCAGCAGAAGCAAAAACAAAAGCAGAAGATCGTAGTGAACGATGAGGCCGCAGAGGCCGCCCGTCGGGCCGCGGCGGAGAAAGCGGCGCGTGACCGCGAACTCAATCGCCAGCAAAAGGAGGAGGCCGCGCGCAAGGAAACGCAAGCGCAGGTTCGCCAGCTGGTCGAATCGAATCGCGTGTCTCGCGAAGGCGGGGAGGTGGGGTATAACTTCCAGGACGGCACGGTGATCCGCAAGCTCTTCGTCACGGAAGAAGTCCGGGGCAAGCTGGCGCGGGGCCAGCTTGCCATCGCCAGGTTCGATGACGGCTACGAGGTGATACCCCTGGCCGTGGCGGAAAAGATCATGCTACGCGATGAAGCCAGTATCGTCAGCACGGCATCCGGGCTGCAGGAAAGTGGCGAAGACGATCCCTACGCGGACTACAAGGTGCCCGATGACCTGATGTGGTAGCCGTACCTCTCAGGGTAAGGCCTGACCAGACCTTACCTGGCCGTCATACCGGCGAATGCCGGTATCCATGTGGAAACACGTGCACTTTTAT
>DATHUT010000092.1:0-5595 GCA_035462005.1 Gammaproteobacteria bacterium
GCACAGGTGGCCGGATGGCGCGATATCGTGGACGCCATGCATGGGGCAGGCGGCCATATCTTCATCCAGCTGTGGTTCTGCGGCCTCATCTCCCATCCCAGCCTGCTGCCGGGTAACGCCACGCCGGTGGCCCCCTCGGCGCTGCGCCCCGCGGGCGAGGCCTTCACCTACAGCGGACCGCAGCCCTTCGTGACGCCGCGCGCCCTGGAAACCGGCGAGATCGCGGGCATCGTCGCCCAGTTCCGGCATGGCGCCGACATGGCCCGGCGCGCCGGTTTCGACGGCATCGAGGTCCATGCCGCCAACGGTTATCTCATCGACCAGTTCCTGCGCGATGGTACCAACCAACGCGAGGATGCCTATGGCGGCAGCGTCGGGAACCGCATGCGCCTGTTGAACGAAATCCTGGATGCCGTGTGCGAGGTGTGGCCCGCCGGGCGCGTCGGCGTGCGCCTGACACCGGAGAACAGCTTCAACGACATGTCCGACTCCGACCCGCAGGGCCACTTCGCCTGGTTCATCGAACAGCTGAACCCCCGCGGCCTGGACTACCTGCATATCCTCGAGGGTGACATGATGACCAAGACCCGCGAAGTGGACTATCGCGCCCTGCACGAGCGCTTCGGGGGCCCCTACATGGCCAACAACGGCTATGACAAGGCGCGGGCGCAGGAGGCCATCCAGAGCGGGGCCGCGAACCTGGTGGCCTTCGGCGTACCCTTCCTGGCCAACCCGGACCTGGTGCGCCGCTACCGGGAGGACCTGCCGCTGAACGAGGCCGACCCGGATACCTTCTACGGCGGTGATGAGAAGGGTTACACGGACTACCCCTACTACGAACCATCGTAAGCTTCGTAGGGAAACCCAGAACAATTCCTTGAATCGTCATTGCGAGCAAAGCGAAGCCATGACAGAGAAATCAGAGATCCTTACACAGGGTTCAGTAATCATGGCTACAGACCGGGGACCCCGTCAGTCCCGCGTAGGCGGGAATGACGGGATTCATTGTAGCCATACATTCTGACCCCTGTGTAATTGTATACGGCTCCCCACCGCAGGCGTGGCGCCTGCTCCAGGGTTCGAGAAATACATTGGTCGCGTGAGGCCGGCAAACCTGACGGGACATTGCGCGCTACCTCAAATTGCGTTCCGGCTTATAATCCCCCGCCAATGGAATCCTACCTGGCCCCCCTGCTGGAATGGCTGCAGCAACACCCCCACTGGGCGGGGTTCGCGGTATTCCTGACGGCCTTCCTGGAATCCCTGCTGGTGGTGGGCCTGTTCCTGCCGGGCGCGGTGCTGATGTTCGGCTTCGGCGCCCTGGTGGCGACCGGCGTCATGGAGCTGGGACCCACCCTGTTGTGGGCGGTGCTGGGGGCCATCGCCGGCGACGGCATCAGCTTTTTCATCGGCCGCCATTTCCACCAGCGGCTGCGGGTCATGTGGCCCTTCAGGAAACACCCCCGGCTGATGGCGCGCGGGGTGGATTTCTTCCACCATCATGGTGGCAAGAGCATCATCCTGGCGCGCTTCGTGGGACCGGTGCGCCCCATCCTGCCGGCGGTGGCCGGCATGCTCAATATGACCACGGGGCGTTTCTTTCTGTTCAACAGCTTCTCGGCCCTGCTGTGGGCGCCCATCTACCTGTTGCCGGGTCTGGTGTTCGGCGCCTCCCTGGGCCTGGCCGCCGAGGTGGCCGGCCGCCTGGCCCTGCTGTTCGCCCTGCTGATCATCGTGCTCTGGTTCAGTCTCTGGCTGGTATGGCGGCTGCTGCGCCTGCTGCAGCCCCACGCCAGTTACTGGATGACGCGCACTTTGGACTGGAGCCGGCGCCATCCCCGCCTGCATCCCCTGGCGGCGGGTCTGCTGGACCCCAACCATCCGGAAGCCCGCGCCCTGACCCTGCTCACCCTGTTGCTGCTGGGTGCCAGCTGGGGCTTCATGCTGACCCTGCAGCAAATACTGGGGCAATCGACGCTGGCCGGCCTCGATCCGCTGGTATTCAACCTGCTGCAGGAGTTGCGCACACCTTTCGCGGACCGGGTGATGGTATTCATCACCCTGCTTGGCGATGCACGCCTGCTGACCCTGCTGGTGACGGGCATGGCCCTGTGGCTGGCACTCAAAGGGCGCTGGAAAGCCAGCCTGCACTGGCTGGCGGCCTTTGCCATCACCTCATTGCTGACGCGGGTGCTCAAGATCAGTTCCGGCAGCACCCGCCCGCTGGATCTCGGCCCGGACATGAGCCTGTCCTTTCCCAGCGGCCATACCTCCATGAGCGTGGCGGCCTATGGCTTCCTGGCCCTGCTGGTGGCGCGCGAACTGTCCTGGGCGCGGCGCTGGGTCCCCTACCTGGTGGCCACGCTGCTGTGCGTGCCCATTGCCTTCTCGCGCCTCTACCTGGGTGCGCACTGGCTCTCCGATGTGTTGGCCGGCCTGACCCTGGGATTGTTCTGGGTGGCGCTCATGGGCATTGCCTACCGCACCCATCCCGGTCCTTCCGTCTCCTTGCGCCCCCTGCTGTGGCTGGGCCTGGCCCTGCTGCTGGTGGTGGGCGGCTGGCACATCCAGCAACAGTTCCAACCCCGGCTGGAGCGCTACCAGCCCCAGCGCAGTGTGCAGCAATGGACATTCCAGGACTGGCAGGCCGGGAACTGGTCCCTGCTGCCCGCCAGCCGCCGGGACCTGGAAGGGCACCGGCGCCACCCCCTGAACCTGCAATGGGCCGGCGAGCTGGAGGACATCGCGCACTGGCTGGATACGCGCGGCTGGCAGGAACCGCCCCGCCTCTCACTTCGGACCCTGTTGCCCGAGTTCGCCGCCGACCCGGCGCTGGAACTGCTGCCGGTGACACCCCAGGTGCATGACGGTCATCACGACGACCTGCGCCGGGCACGCTACCTGCCCGGCGGCGAACAGCTGCTGGTACTGCGCCTGTGGCCAGCCGGGGTCGAGCTCACAGCCGGGGCGCCACCGCTGTGGATCGGGAATGTCACGCTGGTGGAGCGCCAGCAGTCACTGGGCCTGATCACCACCCTGCGCACGGGCACGGATTTCCACACGCCCTTCGAGCTATGGCGCGAAGAGATCAGCCAGTGGCCGGCAGACACGGCATGGGAATGGCGCATGCAGAATGGAGCCAGGCCGCTGCTGCTGTTATGGCCGGGAAACCTCGAGGTGGGGACAGGGCCTCGGTGAGGCACCCGGCCCTTCCGCGGCCGAAGGCGCTCCTACAAGGTGCGGGATTGCCACCCGTAGGAGCGGGCTCTGCCCGCGAACCGTGTCTTTGTTATTCCGCCCAGCGCCGCGACACCGCGTGCTCGATGTCGAGCTGGTCGAGGATGCGCGCCACCACGAAATCCACCAGGTCGTCGATGGACTGTGGCTGGTGGTAGAAACCCGGACTGGGCGGCAGGATGCACACGCCCATGCGCGCCAGCTTGAGCATGTTCTCCAGGTGGATCACCGAGAAGGGCGTCTCTCGCGGCACCAGGATGAGCTTGCGGCCTTCCTTGAGCACCACGTCGGCGGCGCGGTCGATGAGGTTGTTACTGGCGCCGCAGGCAATGGAAGACAAGGTGCCGGTGGTACAGGGGCAGACCACCATGGCGCGCGGCGCGCTGGAGCCGCTGGCGACCGGCGCGGTCCACTCCTCGCGGCCGAACACCCGCAGCTGGTCCGTGCGCGCTCCATGGCGTTCCGTGAAAAACCGCTCGATCTCCGCCGTACGTCCCGGCAACTTGAGGTCCGTCTCCATGCCGATCACCACCTGCGCCGGCGCGGAGACCATGAGATAGACCTGCTCGCCGGCCTCGAGCAGGCATTCCAGCAGGCGCAGGCCATACTGGGCGCCGGAGGCGCCGGTGAAGGCGAGGGCGATGGGTTTTTGCGTGGCGGTCATGACAGGGAGGGTACAGGAAGCCCCTGCCAATGACACAGAGCAGCCGACATGGCCCTGTAGGAGCGGGCTTTGCCCGCGAACGGTGTGCCAAGACATTCACGGCCAGAGGCCGCGCCTACAAGATGCGGGAGTACCGCCCGTAGGAGCGGGCTCCGCCCGCGAACCGTCCCAGGAGCCCACAAGCCTTCGCGGCCAGAGGCCGCTCCTACAGGGTGCCCTGAATCCACCGTCCTCACGTGTCACCGTTCCCTTGCAGGGCTCGCAACAGCAGCTCGTGGATACCGCCGAAACCGCCGTTGCTCATCACCAGCACATGGTCGCCGGGGCGCGCTTTCGCGGCCACATCGGCGACAATGGCGGGAATGGTCTCCATCACCTCGGCCGGAGGACGGGTGCCGGCGGCCACGCGCGTGAGATCCATGCCGATGTCCGGCGGGGCGTACAGCCACAGGGCGTCGGCCTGGGCCAGGGAGGGCGCCAGGCTGTCCTGGTGCACGCCCAGGCGCATGGTGTTGGAGCGCGGCTCCAGGATGGCGAGGATACGTGCGTCACCGACGCGTCGGCGCAGGCCTTCCAGGGTGGTGGCGATGGCGGTGGGATGGTGGGCGAAATCGTCATAGAGGGTGATGCCATTGACCACGCCGCGCACTTCCATGCGTCGCTTCACGCCGGCGAAGTGGCACAGGGCCGCGCAGGCCTCCCCTGCCGGCACGCCCGCATGGCGGGCGGCGGCGATGGCGGACAGGGCGTTGTGGAGGTTGTGGGCGCCCAGTTGCTCCCACTGCACCCGCCCCTGCACCCGGCCCTCGAACAGCACCTCGAAATCGCGACCGTCCTCGACCAGCAGGCGCGCCGTCCACTGGGCCGGGTAGACGCCGGCGGAAACGGTTTCATCCGGCGTCCAGCAACCCATGGCCAGGGTTTCGGCCAGGTTGCCGTCGGCGGCGTTGACCACCAGCAGGCCCGTTCCGGGCACGGTGCGCACCAGGTGGTGGAACTGGCGCTGGATGGCCTCCAGATCGGGAAAGATGTCGGCGTGGTCGTACTCGAGGTTGTTCAGCACCAGGGTGCGCGGCCGGTAATGGACGAACTTGGAGCGCTTGTCGAAAAAGGCCGTGTCGTATTCGTCGGCCTCCACCACGAAGAAACCGCCCCCGCCCAGGCGCGCCGAAACGCCGAAGTTGGCGGGCACGCCGCCGATGAGAAAGCCCGGTTCGAGTCCTGCGTGGTCGAGGATCCAGGCCAGCATGCTGGCAGTGCTGGTCTTGCCGTGGGTGCCCGCCACCGCCAGCACCCATTTGCCCTGCAGTACGTTCTCCGCCAGCCACTGGGGACCGGAGGTATAGCGCAGGCCGCTGTCGAGCATGGCCTCCACCGCCGGGTTGCCGCGGCTCAGGGCATTGCCCACCACCACCGTGTCGACATCCTGCGTGAAGTGCTCCGGCAGGAAACCTTCCTGCAGGCGGATGCCCGCCGCCTCCAGCTGGGTGCTCATGGGGGGATAGACGTTGGCGTCGGACCCGCTCACGGCAATGCCCGCCTCGCGGGCCAGCAGCGCGATGCCGCCCATGAAGGTGCCGCAGATGCCGAGGATGTGGGTGGTCATATCATTTCTTCCATAACAGGTTGCTGAAAAGGCCGGGGCTTGTTTGCGGGACTCGCTGTAAATACATCCCTGTACGCTCGAAGGCCGC
>DATHUT010000093.1:0-5272 GCA_035462005.1 Gammaproteobacteria bacterium
TCCTGGTCATGGATGCGGCGATGCGCCCGAGCCCGGAAGTGATCGCGGAGAACAGCCGCAAGGTCGCCAGTAATCGCGACGCGATTACTGAATTGTGGAATGCATACCTGGCCACCAGCCTCACACCAGAAGAGGAAAAAATCGCCGAACGCTGGGCCCTTGAGCGTTCCAGATTCGTGGAGGAAGGGCTGGGCACCACGATGAAATTGCTGGCCGACGGTAAGATCGCAGAAGCACGCACCATCGTTCAGTCACGCCTGGACGACCTCTATGCGCCAGTCAAGGCCAACGCCGCCGATTTAATGCAGTTGCAGATGGGGGTTGGGCAACAGGAATACGTTAAGGCACAGGAGGACTATGTCTTTCACCGGAATCTTGCTTTCGTCCTGATACTCAGTGCCGTCGCCATCGGCCTGGGTCTTTCCTGGATGCTGATGAAGGCAATCCTGCGCCCCTTGCGCGAGGTTGAGGATGTCGCAATGGCCGTTGCATCGGGAGACCTGACCCGTCAGATCAATGTCACCAGCGATGATGAGATCGGCCGTGTTTTGCAATCCATCAAGAACATGAACGGGAATCTACGTGGTATCACCACTGACGTGCGCGCAGGTTCGGTCAATATCGCCGGCGTCGCGGTCGAGATCGCGGCGGGCAATGATGACCTCAGCCAGCGTACCCAGGAACAGGCTTCGGCACTGGAGGAGACGGCCTCTTCCATGGAGGAGATGACCTCCACGGTGAAGCAGAATGCCGACAATGCGCGCCAGGCCAATCAGCTGGCGAGCGGCACCTGTTCCCAGGCAGAGCAAGGCGGTCAGGTGGTATCCAAGGCGGTATCCGCCATGAGTGAGATCAATGCCTCCAGTCACAAGATCGCCGACATCATCGGCGTGATCGATGAGATCGCCTTCCAGACCAACCTGCTGGCGCTGAACGCGGCTGTCGAGGCGGCTCGTGCCGGCGAGCAGGGTCGTGGTTTTGCCGTGGTGGCCGCCGAGGTGCGCAACCTGGCGCAGCGCTCGGCCGGTGCCGCGCGGGAGATCAAGGGGCTGATCAAGGATTCCGTGGAGAAGGTGAAGGCTGGATCGGGTTTGGTGGACGAATCAGGCAAGACTCTCACCGAGATCGTGGCCAGCGTGAGGAAAGTGACCGGCATCGTCTCCGAGATCGCCACGGCTAGCCAGGAGCAGTCGACGGGCATCGAGCAGGTGAACAAGGCCATTACCCAGATGGACGAGGTGACCCAGCAAAACGCGGCCCTGGTGGAACAGGCCGCATCCGCATCGCGCAATGCCGAGGATCAGGGACGCAAGCTGGTGGACCTGATGCGATTCTTCCGGCTGGGCAATGATGACGCGGCAGTCGCCAAGCCGGCACGACGTTCTGCTCCTCCGCGTTCCATGCCGACGGATGCCGAACGTGCCAAGATCCAAGCGGCCATCCAGCGTCAGAAGTCGCCTATATCGGCAGCACCGGTCATCGCCGGTGGCGGGAAGTGGGAGGAGTTTTGAGTGTTGCAGCCTCAACAGCCTCCAGGCCTGCGCAGGAACGGGGCGTCCCTGTGGCCGTGACCAAGGCTATAGCCGGAGAGGCCCGGGAATTCCCGTTCAGCGACCGTAATTTCGAACAGCTACGGCAGATCGCCTTCGAGCATACCGGCATCGTGCTGGGCGAGAACAAGCGGCAAATGATGTATGGCCGGTTGGCGCGGCGCATTCGCCAGCTGGGCCTGGCCGGGTTCGACGACTACTGTGCCCGCCTGGAGGCGGATCTCGACAGCGAACTCGGGGAGTTGGTCAATGCAATCACCACCAACCTGACGTCTTTCTTCCGCGAGAATCACCATTTCGAGCACCTGGCCAATACCGCCTTGCCGGAGATTCTGGCCCACAACGCAGGCACGCGCCGGCTGCGCATCTGGTCGGCGGGCTGCTCCACGGGGGAGGAGCCCTATTCCATCGCCATGACCCTGGCGGAATCTTCACGTCTGAATGGTTGGGATGCGCGCATCCTGGCCACGGACATCGATACCAGTGTGGTGGCGCGTGCCGATTCCGGCGTGTATCCCCTGGAAAGAGTCAAGGATATGGATCCCCAGCGGCTGCGCCGCTGGTTCGAGAAAGGCGTTGGCGAGAATGCCGGCAAGTTGCGGGTCAACCGCAGCCTGCGGGATCTGATCGCGTTCCGTTCCCTGAACCTGCTGGGCGACTGGCCCATGCGTGGGCCCTTCGACATCATCTTCTGCCGCAACGTGGTGATCTATTTCGACAAGGAGACCCAACGCCGGTTGTTCGATCGCTATGCGGACATGCTGGCGCCGCATGGATACCTCTACATCGGGCATTCGGAAACCCTGTTCAAGATCAGCGATCGTTTCAAACCCGTCGGCGGCACCATCTACCGGAAGGCATGATTTGGATATGCGCTGCGCCAGTTCATCCGCCATTCATCCCCTGCCGCGATCCCTGCCGGGCTTTTCCGGTATTACCCGCTACTGGGACGAAGCCCATGGCATGTATGCGGCCAAGCTGTTGCCCGGCGAGTTCTACGTGACCGCCGAGCGCGAGACCATCGTCACCGTGCTGGGCTCCTGCGTCTCCGCCTGCATTCGCGATCCCGTGTTCGGTATTGGCGGCATGAACCATTTCATGCTGCCCGTCAGTCAGGGTGTGGGCAGCTGGGAGGCCAACGGTGTAGGTGCATCGACGCGTTACGGCAGCCATGCCATGGAGCAGCTCATCAACAACATCCTCAAGCATGGGGGCAGCCGCGGGAACCTGGAGCTCAAACTTACGGGCGGAGGGCGCATCCTGGCGCAGATGACTGATATCGGTCGCAAGAACATCGAGTTCGTGGAGGAATACACTCGTACCGAGGCGCTTAAGGTGTTGTCGCGCGACCTGGGGGATATCTATCCCCGCAAGGTCTACTACACCCCGGCCACCGGCAAGCTGCTGGTGAAAAAGCTGCGCTCCCTGCACAACAACACCATCGTCGAGCGCGAAACCCGTTACCTGCACGACATCGAGGCCGCCCCGGTACAGGGCGAGGTGGAGCTTTTTTAGGACACATGATGAACAAGGTAAAGGTGCTCATCGTAGACGATTCAGCCCTGATCCGGCAGTTGCTGTCCGAGATCCTGGCCGGTGACCCCCGGATAGTGGTTGTGGGCACGGCCCAGGATCCTTATGTGGCACGCGAGAAGATCAAGGTGCTCAACCCGGATGTGCTGACCCTGGACGTGGAAATGCCGCGCATGGACGGCATTACCTTTCTCGGCAACCTCATGCGCTTGCGACCGATGCCCGTGGTGATGATCTCCTCGCTGACGGAAAAGGGCGCCGAGATCACCCTGCAGGCTCTGGAGCTGGGTGCCGTGGATTTTGTATCCAAGCCCAAACTGGACGTGCAGCAGGGTATGGAGGAATACGCGACGGAGATCCGCACCAAGGTGAAGATGGCCGCCGGGGTGTCCTCGGCGCGGCTCGCGCGCCAGGCCTCGGTCCGTCAATCACCGGAGATGATCCCGAAGCTGAGCGCCGATGCGGTGCTGGGTGCGGCCCATGCCTCGCGGCCCCTCAAGACCACGGAAAGCATTGTCGCCATTGGCGCATCCACCGGGGGTACCGAGGCGATCAAGGAGGTGCTGGTGCGCCTGCCCGCGAACGCGCCGGGCATCGTCATCACCCAGCATATCCCCGCCGAATTCAGCGGTCCCTTCGCGCGGCGCATGGACGGCCTGTGCGCCCTGTCGGTGTGCGAGGCCAGCGATGGCCAGCAGATCCTGCCTGGGCATGCCTATATCGCGCCGGGTGGCCGCCACCTGGTGGTGCAGCGCAGCGGTGCACGTTATGTGTGCAGTCTCAGCGACGGGCCCGCCGTCAACCGCCATCGTCCCAGTGTAGACGTCCTGTTTCGTTCCGTGGCCCAGAGCGCAGGCCTCAACGCCATCGGTGTGTTGCTGACCGGCATGGGGGACGATGGCGCCATGGGCCTGAAGGAGATGCGCGAATCCGGTTCCCCCACCCTGGTGCAGGATGAGGCGAGTAGCGTGGTATGGGGCATGCCGGGTCGGGCCTGGGCCATTGGTGCCGCGGAACAGCAACTGCCCTTGTGCGGGATCGCGGCATGGATCCTGGAACGGGCGAGCCGCCGTCAGAGCGGCCGTGGCGCAGCATGAACAGCAAGGGAGAAAGGTAGTAATGGGCAAGAAGGGGATGGTTACACGCATGATGCCTCCGCTGGGGGTTGGCCTGCTATCGCTGGTCCTGATGGGGATGCTCGGCCTGTCCTGGCTGGCACTGACGATTCTTGCCGCCAACCTGATGGCCTGGCTGGCCTGGCAGTGGCGTACACAGGCACGGGATGCAGCTCGCCTGGCGCTGGAACAGGACGAGCGTGCCGCCCACGACGCAGAGCTGGCGCAGCTGAACCGGGAACTGTGGCAGTTGGCCAGTGGTCGCCTCGAGGCCCTGGATGTGGAGCTGGTACGGGTGCGGGAGCTGATCGGCGATGCCGTCGCCAATCTCAGTGGATCCTTCCATGGCCTGCACGACCAGACCCATCAGCAGAGCACCCTGGTTGCCGAGCTGAGTGTGCGCGTCATGGGTGGCACCGACGAGCGGGTCAGTATGCAGCAGTTCGTGGACGAGATCAGTGAGGTGCTGGCCTACTACATCAAACTGGTCATCGACATCAGCCGCCAGAGCGTGGAGACGGTGCACAAGATCGACGACATGGTGGGCCAGATGGATAGTATTTTCGTGCTGCTGGAGGACATCAACGCCATTGCTGACCAAACCAACCTGCTGGCTCTCAATGCCGCCATCGAGGCGGCTCGGGCGGGCGACGCCGGGCGTGGCTTCGCCGTGGTAGCCGACGAGGTGCGCAAACTTTCGCAGCACTCCGCCAGCTTCAATGCCCAGATCCGCGGCCAGGCGGAATGCGCCAAGCGCACTATCGAGGAGGCGCGCGAGCTGGTGGGGGACGTTGCCGCCAAGGACATGAACGTGGCCCTGAAAGCCAAGGGCAACGTGGATGAAATGATCCAGCACGTCAGCAGTCTGAATGCGAGTATCAGCGATAGCCTGGAGCGGGTAGCGAGTATCAGCCAACAGGTGCAAGTCAGCGTGGACACGGCGGTGCGTGGCCTG
Organism: Gammaproteobacteria bacterium; assembly: GCA_035462005.1. GTDB lineage: Bacteria > Pseudomonadota > Gammaproteobacteria > DSM-19610 > DSM-19610 > JAIVHA01. Next base: position 5,154 of record DATHUT010000093.1, read on the forward strand.
CAATTCGAGGATCTCACTCGCCAGCTGGTGGAATACGTGGGACACGAGCTGGTGTCGGTGCGCGACCTGATCGCGGGAATGTCAGGAGAAAGCCTGAATGATTCTGGCGCCGATGCCCG
>DATHUT010000094.1:0-13072 GCA_035462005.1 Gammaproteobacteria bacterium
CCGAACTCGATCTTGCCGATATCGCTGGCCGCCCAGTCACCTACGGCCGCGGTGTGATAACCCTGTTCCCGCAGCAGGTGTACCAGGGAGGGTGAAGCAAGACGTTTCTGGTCATCGCGTACGAAATTATCGCGGATGCCATGGGTATCGGGCCAGGTGCCGGTCAGGATGCTGGTGATGCTCGGGGCGGTACGGCCCACGGGAACATAGGTCTGGGTGAAGTAACTGCCTCGGGCCGCGAGGCTGTCGATGAACGGTGTCAGGTCGCGCTCGTAACCGGCAACCCCGAGCCGGTCGGCGCGCAGGGTGTCCGAGCCGATCATGACGATATTCGGACGTGATGCGTCAGTCGTTGCCTGGATCGCGGTGTACGGATCGGGCTCCGGGTGCCAATGCACCCAGAAAACCAGCAAACCGACGGCCAGGCCGACCAGGCCCAGGGTGGCAGCCGAAGCCGCTTGGCCAGGGCGCAGGTAACGGCGGATCAGTATCAGCAGGGCGACTGTCGTGAGCAGTAACAAGCTGATCTTGATGAAGAGCAATGTGGAGGGATGAAGGTAGGGCCACAGGATCACCAGTCGTGCCGGCGCATAACTCCAACTGGCCAGGATGGTGCCCGGCGCATGGAGCAGTACATGGGCAAACTGGTAGGCGGAGCCGATGGCGATGCCGAGGCCACCGGCAAGAAAACCCGCGAACAGGCCAATTCCGTGTCGGGCGGGGCTTAGTGCCGCCAGGACCAGTACGCCGGCGATGGCCAGCAACAGTGCGATGAGAAATGCCCACAAACCCAGTTGCAGGATGGAGAGAAGGGAGTAGCCGAGAAAATGCTCGGAGATCTCGGTGCGGATGGTGGGGCCGGTGTGACTGAAATCGAGTAATGATTTCACGACCAGCAGGATAGTGAAGATCAGCGCGGCCAGTGCCGCGCCGGTCAGCCCGAGGCGCAGGCGGGGTCGTGTTTTTGAAGAATCAGCCATGGGGGTCAAGTGCCTGAAGTATGATTGCGTAAGGTCAGCGGCAACCGGGTGCGCTGCGGTCATCGAGACAGTTCATCCTGCGTTGCAGCAGGCGGGAGTTGGGTTGCTGGGCAAGACCGGACTCGAGCACCTTGCGCGCCTCGTCCGGTTGTCCAAGTTGTACGTGGATATCCGCCAGTTCCGCGTAGGGAGGTGCGTAGTCCGCCTTGCGCGCAATGGCCTGCTGCAAGGACGTGATCGCCGCCCCTGTGTTGCCGAGTCCCTGTTCGGCGCGGGCGCGGTTGTGCAGCATATCCGGCCACAGTATGAAGTTGGGACCCACCCGTTCTTCCATGTACTGGATGTTGGTGATGGCGCGGTTGTAGGCGGCCCTGCGTTCCCCTTCGTGTACGCTGATCTGTGCCTGGTTGATGGCGAGCAGGGCAATGCAGTAATGATGCATATGGCCGTAGTCGTTGCCAAAATACCCCATCCAGTGCGCCACTTCCGGTCGGTTGGCATCATTGCCCCAGGGCTCTGCCCGGGGGCCGCAATAGGGTGGCAGCATGGCGAGTTCACCGGGGCTGGGTTTGAAGGCTCCGATGGCGAATGCCGGACTGGCGAATGCTTGCATGGCGCAAATCAGGCATACCGCCAGCAGCCGATCGAACAGCCCCGCAGGGGCGCGCGGTGAAAATCTTGCAGTGATGAAGGTGGCCATATCCCATACTCCTAGGTGAGGTGATGCGGGTGGCAGATGTATTCTGGTTATTTTCCCAACAAAGCATCATAAAGTAAGCCGAGCGTCAATTTCCAGCGTGCCAGCGGGGCCCTGAGAAAGGCCTCCAACAGGTGGCGGATGGCGGCCGGGCGGCGGCCGGCGCGGATTTCCCATTTGGCATAGTCGGCCAGCATTCCTGCGTAGGCAGCCTGCCAGAAACGACCACGGTCCGCGGCGGGTAGCAGCGCGCGATTCTTGCGCATGATCTGGAGGGCGGAACTGCGCATCACATCCAGGTTGCCGCTCATGCTGGCCGGGGATTTCACAATCACCGTGAGGGCCTGGTCGATACAGGCATAGTCCGTCAAGGCCGCCAGCCGCATCCACATGTCGATGTCCTCCAGGCTGCGCAGACCGGTATCGAACAATCCCGCCCGGTCGAACAGCTCGCGCCGGGCCAGTACGCTGGAACCGCTGCCGGCCACGCTGGCGTGGCGCAGGAACAGGGTGTGCAACAGGGTGGACTCGCGCATCGGGCAATCCCAGCTGCCCATGGATTCTCCCTCGGGACTCACGACCCGGGTGCGAGTCGAACAGAACCCGACGTGTGTATCCGCGCGCAGACATTCCACCTGTTGTTCCAGTTTTTCCGGCAGCCAGTAGTCGTCGGCGTCGAGAAAAGCCACGAATCCCCCCCGGGCCTGCTGGATGCCGAGGTTGCGGGCGCTGCTGAGTCCGCCATTGGGCTGGCGCAGCGTATGTATGGCATCTCCGTAGCCTTGCAGTATCTCTGGCGTGGCATCGGTGCTGCCGTCGTCCACCACCAGGATTTCCCTGTGGGGATAGGTTTGGGCCAGTGCGCTGTCGATCGCCCGTACCACCCATGCGGCGGCGTTATAGGCGGGAATGACCACGCTGACCATTTCGTTGCTTGCGGTTGTCATGGCGATATGCGTTGACATTCAGTGCTCTGGCGCGTAGCCCAGTTCCTGCATCATGGGCTGAATGCGCTCGAGTATGCGTGCCACGGCATCGGGATTACGGTCACGCCATTTCTGCTGTCGTGGTGGCCCGTTCACGATGCTGGTGGGGCGCCGATCCAGACTGGCACAGCGTTCCCGCAAGTGCTTGTCGAAGGGGATATCCAGCTGCTCGAATACTTCCTGGAACAACTCCACAGGCCGCTCCAGGATGTCCTCGTAACGGATCTGGATCCATTGTTTTTCGGGGATCGCGCGGCTCGCCTCCAGTGCCATGCGGTTGGCGCTGATCCACTGAAACGCGCATACCTCCTCCAGGCTTGCCTGGTTGTAGGCGCGCCAGCCGGGAGGAAGAAAAAAGTGCCATTCCTGGAACTCACCGTCATTGATGGCCACCGCTTCAGGAGATGGGCCGAAGAACTGCGACAGGCCGAACCCCCCATCCACGCGACCCTGGCGCCAGCCGTCCATCATGGAGCTGATATTGTCGCGTCCGTCGCGGTGTATGAAGACGTAGCGCGCCTCGGGGAACAGTTTCTGCAGATAGGGGATACGCAGGGTATTGATACAGGTCTTGTCCAGCACCCGGCCCGCGCCCAGGTGCTGATAGAAGTAGCGGAAGGCGGCTGCGCGGTGTTCCGGCCTCGCCTGTTCGGCACTGGCGGCCTCGGAGTCCCAGCCATTGTTGAGAGGTCCGTACAGGCCGTTCCAGAATTGCGGGATTTCGTACCCGAAGGACAGCAGTCCCGGTGCCGCCGCCAGGGTTTCATAGGTCACCGTAGTGCCGGAGCGGGAACAGCCGACCACGAATACCGGGTCGGGCATGTTCGGGCGGGCAAGTCGCCACCAGGCACCACGCAGGCCAAGGCGCATGGCCTCCAGATTCTTGCGGCGAACCTTTGGATCGATCAGCTTGTGTAGATTGCGCAGCTTGGGCAAAGGCTTGTTACCTTGACGGTGATGCTTGCAGGTGAATCCCCATGCATGTCGACGGGGCGCCGTGGCTATTTGAACCAGTCCCGGAATTCCTTGGGACGGATATCGCGAGCCCGATCGCGGAAGCCTTGATAGGTTTTATTGGTTTCCTGATAGTGCACGATGCCGAAGCGTTCGCTGTTTCCCACCCGCAATCCCGCGCCCTTGGCCTTGTAGAAAAATGCTTCATGCTCGCCGCCGATCTTGAGCTTGTCATCCCAGCCGCCCACGGTGTCACGCACCCGCTGGGTGCGGGCGAGAAAGAAATTCTGTACCAGGTCGCAGCGCACCAGCGGATCAGTATAGGGGATCTGCTCCAGCTTTACGGAGCCGTCGGCCTGCGTCACCAGGTTACCGAAGAAGCGTCGTGCCACGCCCTGCATGGACAGTTGATTGCGCAGGCGGAAGAAGCGGAACGAGAGCAGGTCCTTCAGGGCCTCGCGGGCGCTCAGGGGGAACACGTCGTAGTAGAGCCCTCCGAGCAGATCCAGGTCATGTTGTTCCAGCAGGTCCTGGGCCAGTTCCAGGTCGGCGCGTCGATCGAAAACGAAATCGTCGTCGCAGAGCAGGAAATAGGGTGTACGCACCTGCCGCAGGCAGAGATTCCTGCCCGCGGAAGCGCCGGAATCGAAGGGCATGGTGTGAAATTCCATGCGCAGGTCGGGAAATGCCTTGCGCACATCCGCCTCGGAGGAGACCCGGCTGTCATCGGCGATCACGATCGGGATGCGGGGATAGTGCTTGCGCAAGGATTTCAGCAGACGGAACAGGGAGCGCGGCCGCTCGAAGGTCTTGATGATGACGGTAATGTTTTCCATGGTCGCGCCTACTCTGGTGTGGACCACTTGCGGCGAAAGGCGGCGATCTCCTCGGGAGTGTAGAAATGTCCCGCGAAGTCCGTGTCATACATACGATCCAGGTAGGTGGACGGCAACACTGCGCCACGCACGAAATCCCGATACATGGCACGGGTGGGATCCTGTTCGGTGATGTGGGTATGGGCAAGGTCCGGTATTTCGACCCCCAGGAAGTCACGGAAAGCCGCCTGGAAGGATTGGTTCAGGTGCTCGATCCTGAGGATGAGCAGATCCACTCCGTCGGCACGAATCACCTGAAACCCTTCTTGCCTGGCAAAGGTCTGCCCGTATACATCCAGGTCGAACACCGTCTCCAGTTCCCGTTCCACCCAGCCCAGGCGCTGCTCGTGAGGGAATTTTTCCAGGAAGGTATCCAGTAGTTGTGCGTGATCCAGGCGGCCCTGGCGGTCCAGGCGGGCAAAATCGGGGATGTAATCCTCGATACTCAGAAAGAATTCGGAGATGTTGCGCGCCACGGGGTCGCGGAAGATGGTGACCAGTTTCCAGGGACGGTAGCGATTGCCCCGGGCTTCCAACTCCGCCGCGATACGCCGACTTACCCGCAGGTTGAGAGGATGGCGGGACTCGGGCAGCTGCGCGACAAGCGCCAGGCGCTCGCGGACGGTTTCGGGATAGAGGGTATGGGTATGGAACACGGGCAGGGTGAGGCCCGCCTGTCGCAGGCTGTTCACGGTGGTCATCGAACCGGCGCGACCCATCTGGTGAACCAGCAGGATGGGATCCCGGGTTTCAAGTTGTGATTCCAGCGCCGCAATGGTGCGTTGATTCTTGCGCCGCGTACTCCATTCGTGCAGCAGCCTGCGCGGCGTGTCGAGCAAACTCATCCCCAGGTACCCCGGTCGTTCACCTGCGATCGGTGGCGACACCGATGCGGTACTTGTTGTGATTCAGGTCGTGCAGAATAGCACATTGTGTCATGGCTCCTAGCGTTCCCGCGCCCGGTAAGGTGCGGCCGCCTGTAGAGGGTCTGCCACCACGCGGTGGTGGCGTGTACCGTCTCCATCCTCGATTTGGATGGCCACGCCCAGTTGCCCCGGTTCGAACCACCAGCGGCTGGTGCGTCGTGGTCCGCTGATCTCGGCGCCCACCCGATCGCCTTCTTCAAGCAGGCGCACGCGGTGCGCGGGCGCCTCGCCGCCGGTAGGCAGCAGCACCACCAGGAACAGGTCATCCCGGGCCTCGCGCATTGGCTGCAGCTCGATGCGCCAGGCGCCTGGTTCCACCTGTTGTTGCCTGCGTGCGTGGATCTGTTCCCACAGGGTGCCATCCTCGTCGTAATTACGACCCTCCACGTAGTATTCGAAGCCCGGGCCGCCGATGGCCTGCAGCAGGGCACGACGCGGCAGCAGCACCCGGCCTTCCAGACGGCCACCGCTCCAGCCGCGCGCCTCGCTGGGCGGCACCTGGATGCTGAAGCCGTCCTCCCGCATACGCGGCTGTTCGAGGCTGTGCAACAGCCAGCGCTTGCGGAATGCCGGGTGGGTGGCAGAGACCTGGTCGAAGATCACCACCACGTCGTCGAGCCGGTCATGGATGAAGGTACGCCAGAAACGTTCCACCCGGCGGGTGCGATCAGCAAAGGTGCCGGTGCCGGACAGGTGGTTGGTGTAGGCAGGGGTGACATCTGCCAGGGCTACGTTCAGGCCATCTTTCTCCAGCAGGCCAAGCACCCGGCCGGTATCGTAGAGATGCCGCTTTGTTTCCCATTCCACGAGGTCGATGGGGGCGGGTTCTTCGCCCCAGCCGGATCCCACGCGCCGTTGCCCCCCGTCGTTGGCGATGGGGCGGGGTTCCTTTTCCTTGCGGCGGGCCGGCCCGGGTAGTATGTCCGCCGGGTCGGTGACGGTGATGCTGTTGTGGGCAATGGTCTGGTAGCTGTAGTTCATGTGGTGGTCGGAACCGTAATCGGGCCCGTATAGTCCGCTGTCGATGGCGAGCGGTCCGCCCTTGAAGATGGTGAAGGCGCCCTGGTCGAGATGCACATGGGACCAGTAATTGGGACCGGCCTTGAAGGTCACGTAGGTGGCCTGTTCGCTCCAGTCGCTGCGGGATACCAGCAGGCCTATGCCATCGAAAAATCGACTCGGGGGCAGTCGGGCGATGGCCCCGCGGTCCTCCAGGGACGGGTCCGGCAAGGGACCCCAGGGCCAGGTGCCGGGACTGATGTCGCGGGGCGGGTCCAAGCTGTAGGCGGCGGCGTGACGGTACTCCAGGGCAAGCGGGATACGGTCGGGCACGGCGCGGTCGAAGTGGCCACCATCCCCCCAGCGGAAGTGGCTGCCATCGGGGCGGGTGCGATAGACCAGGAAATCCAGGAAACCGTGCAGGCCTGGCTCGGTGGCGAACAGGTCCTCGCCGGTGGCGGCCCGCCACATGGCCGGCAACTGGTAGACGGCCTGGCCGATGCCGATGCCCACGTACTCCCCACCCTCGTGCCAGCCCCCGTTCGCGCCCATCACCTGGCGCCACACCGGCAATACCCGGTGCCGCCAGAGATCATGGGTGAAGGCCATGACGGGATCACCTCGGACATCATCCTGGTAGAGGGCGATGGCCACCGCCATCAGCGCCTGGAGGGGGCTGTTGTAGAGGTAGACATTGTAGGGCGACAGGCGGGCTTTGCGAATGAACCCGATCAGATAGTCACCGGCCTCGGCCAGCTTGGTGCGCAGAAGCTCCCGCTGGGCCTCGCTCCATTGCCCGTACAGCCAGTCATAGGCGAGTGCCAGTGACTTGCCCTGGACATCCCCGCGCGCACCGAATTCGAGCGCCATCAGCCGGTTGTGCAGCAGGTCCAGATCCTGGCTGCCTGGCTCGATCCAGGCCGCCAGGACCACCGTTTCCAGCGCGCCACCGCCACCACCGGCCCGTTTCATCACGCCCGCCAGGTAACGGGGATTCTCGGCCTGAAGGCGTGCGATGTCCGCCGGGCCGGGTGCAGGCAGGCGTGGATGGGCCTGCACGAAACCAGGCAGGTCCGGGGCAGACAATGTCTGGGGATCGGGTAACGCCGGTGGCTTGGCGGGCTGGGGCAGGGTGCTGGAGGGATTCTGGGCCATGCTCCAGGCCGCGATTCCCACCAGCAGCAGGCTGGCGGCCAATGCCGCGACCAGGGTGGGCCAGACCGGTGTTGGCGGTTTGGCCAGTTCCTGTTGCATGGGCCGGGCGGCGGGGGGTAATAGCCACCAGGGGAGTGACCAGCCCACCAGGGCCAGCAATACATCGGTGAAATCGGGATAGCGGCCTGGAAGGAACTGTTGCAGCCATTCCACTCCGAAGGTCAACAACAGTACCAGCAGGCCGCCGCCCAGGGCGGCGTGCCATTGTCGTGATGGCGGCAGCATGAGCCGCAGCAGGGTCCCTGCCGCCGCGTAGGGCCACAGGCTGGCCAGAATATTGGCCAGGCCCATGATGCTGGGCATATGGCCCTTGAGGGGGATCCAGTTGAAGGGGTAGTACAAGGCGCCGGCGTCGGCCACGGGGGGCAGGGCGGTGGCCACATAGCCCCCGGCCAGCAGGGTGATCCCCGCCAGCAAGGTCCGGGTGGTGGACAGACGGCCCAGCAGGGGCAGGAGCAGGGCGGCCAGCGCCAGGCCGGTCAGCGCCTCCAGTGACAGTTGCCGGCCCACCACCGGTACCTTGAGCAGCAGGACCAGGGTCACGAAGGCCAGGTACAGCAGCAGGCGCGGGCGCTCCGGACGGATCACCCGCAACGCCAGTACACCCAGGCCCGTCAGGTACAGGGTGTAGGTGAGGGCCGCGGCCTGGTCGAAACCAATGGCGCCTCTCAGGACCTGCGCCAGCGGCGCCAGGCCTTGGCGCAGGTTGCCGATGTCCAGGGACGGTGCCAGTGGGCTCAGTTGCGAAAGGATCCAGAGACCGGTTGTCAGCAGTACCAGGTCCGTGCCGCGGCCCGGGAGCAGCCAGGTCGCGCGCCAGGCCGCCGGCCAGCGTCCCAGCCGGGCACCGGATCCCAGAAAGGCGGCCAGCAGGGCGCCCAGCAGGCTGCCGCCGGCATTGGTGGCCAGGTCCATGACGGAAGATACGCGTCCCGGCAGGGACATCTGCAAGGCCTCCATGGCCAGGCTCAGCAGTCCACCCAGCAGGGTGGCGACCAGCACGGCGCTGGCGAAGCCGAATCGCGCTCGCAGGCGCAAGGCCAGCAACAGGCCAAGGGGCATGTACACCAGAATGTTGAGCAGGATGTCACTGTAGATCGGCCGCCCCTCATACGGGGGCAACAGGAAGGCGAAGCGGGCCGTGGCGGGGGTTTGCCAGTCGCTAAGGGGGAACAGGCTGCCGTAGATGATCAGCACCCCATAGCCCAGGGCCAGCCAGGCCAGCAGGGAGTTCCGGCGGCCCTTCAGCGGCGGCTCGAACTCCCGATGGGGTTGCCTAGCGGCCGGGCGTGGCATTGTGGATTCCGTTGTTATCTGTTTTGATCACTGCGCCACTATACCGTCCAGCTTGCATTGCCCGCCACGGATGCAGGGGTGAGAATGCAGGCGTTCGATTTCGTTTGATGAGGAGGCATGCCGGAGAATCATGGCCCGCGGCTACGGTAACATTCTGTTGTGGGCCTGGTTGTGCTTGCCTGTCGGACCAGTGCTGGCGGATCTGGCAGACACCCTGGAAGGCGTCAAGCCGGGGATAGTCGCCGTGGGCACCCTGCAGACCACGCGCCAGCCGCCCGCCGTTCTGCTGGGTACCGGCTTTGTGGTGGCCGATGGCCGCCATGTGATCACCAATGCCCATGTGCTGCCCGCCCGCCTGGACAGTGAGCATCAGGAGAGTCTGGCCGTGTTCACGGGCAGCGGCGCACAGGGCTCGGCGCGGCAGGCAACCCGGATCCTGGTGGACGAAAAGCATGACCTGGCCCTGTTGCGTATCGGGGGTTCCCCCCTGCCGGCATTGCGGTTGGCACAGGGGGATGGGGTGCGCGAAGGGCAGGAAATCGCCTTTACCGGTTTCCCCATCGGTATGGTCCTGGGGCTGTACCCGGTGACCCACCGGGGTATTGTGGCGGCCATCTCCCCCGTGGTTCTGCCGGCGCATCATTCCGGTCAGCTGGACGCGGCCCAGATCCGCCGCCTGCGTACCCGTTTCGACGTCTACCAGCTGGATGCCACCGCCTATCCCGGCAACAGTGGCAGCCCACTGTTCGACCCGCGCAGTGGCGAGGTGCTGGGAATCATCAACCTGGTGTTCGTCAAGGCGAGCAAGGAGAACATCCTCAAGGACCCCAGCGGCATTGCCTACGCCATCCCGGTGCGCCATGCCCGGGAGCTGCTGCGCAAGGGACTGGGGGACTAAGGTGCTTGTCAAAAAATTTGACAGATTGCCTCCCAAACGGCCTGCCATGGCCGGGAGAGTGTGAGCAGCTTTTTGTTTGAGATAGACTTTATCGATGATGGTGTGAAACTTGCTTACTTCACGGCAGGGGTCCAACTATATTATTCTCTGGTAGCGGGGCGGAAGCTCCAAAACCTGCACTGGTGGTCACAATTATGAGTGAAAACAAGAAGCTGAGTGATTCGTTACCGAAACTCGGACGTCGCAGACTGATCAAGGGCGCCGTTGGGGCGGCACCGCTACTGATTACCCTGGCCAGCCGGCCCGCCTGGGGCGGCAATATCTGCTGGTCCGGCATCCAGTCCGGTAATGTCTCGGGCCAGCGCAATGAAGAATGTGTCGGCGGCCGCACCCCGGGCTACTACAAGGTCAATGTGTTGCCCCATGGCGGTGACCCGGGCTGGCCCACCTACGATCCCCTGCAGGGCATCAGCATCGACCATGGTTGCAACCAGGTGCATACCAACGGCACCATCAAGAAGCCCTGCAAGACGCTGTTCAGCGACCCCAACGCCACCGATGTGCCAGGGACCAAACTGGGTGAGCTCTTCTATTCGGCGCCTTCGAACCTGCGGGATTACACCCTGATGCAGATCCTGCATCAGTACGAACCCACCTTTGCGTTCCATGCCGTTGCCACCTACTTCAATGCCCTGAATTTTACCGACTTCATCTTCCGGCCCGATCAGGCACTGGCCATCATCAACGACATCTTCGCCATGGGTTACCACACCGATTCGCGTGGCACGATCTGGACGGAAGAACAGATGAAGGACATGTTCGACTCCAGCAACAACGCGCGATAGACAGTTTCCCTGGTACCCCTTACCCTTCCCGGACATGGAAGAGAGCACCCTGTCCGTCTGGAAAGTGACTGCGTTCGGCGGCTTGCACTGGCTGAACTGGGACGGACAGCACCTGGTTTATGACGAGGCCTCCGGCGACACCCACCTGATGGACGAGGTGGGAGCGGCGGTGTTTTATTGCCTGCAGCAATCCGCCGGCCGGGATGAAACCGACCTGCTTCATGAGGTGGCACGCCTGCTGGACATCCCCCCCGATGATCAACTCCTTGACCAGCTCCAGGAGATCCTGCGGCGCTTTGCCCGTTCCCGGCTGCTGGAGCGGACTACAGCATGATTCCCCTGGATAGCCTGGCCGCGGGTGAGATCCTGCAGCGTCTGCGCAGTCCGGGGGGACTGGCGCTGCGCACCGGCAGTTTCGTGGTCCGCATCCATTCCCCCATGCCGGCCGTGGCCGACGGGGTGGCGTTGCTGTACCGGGACTTTCCCCTGGCGGAAGACGGCGCCTTCGCGGATTTTCATGTGCGGGTCTATCCGCCGGCAGGTCCGCGCCGCTGGTGGCATCCCCAGGTACTGTTCGCCCTGGACCAGATCATCCCCTTCAAACCCCTGCCGGCCAGCCAGGCCTTTGCCATGTTGGAATGGGGCCTCAACTGGTGTGTGTCTAACTATGCCCACCAGTTTCTCATGCTGCATGCCGCGGTCATCGCCCGTGATGGGCGCGCCGTCATCCTGCCGGCGCCACCCGGTTCCGGCAAGAGCACCCTGTGTGCCGGGCTGGTGAATCGCGGTTGGCGGCTACTGTCCGATGAGTTGACGCTCATCGATCGTGGCACCGGCTTGATCACCCCGCTGCCCCGACCGGTGAGCCTGAAAAACCAGTCCATCGAGGTGATTCGTGCCTTCGCCCCCGACGCAGTGCTCGGGCCGGTGGCGCGCGACACCGCCAAGGGCACCGTGTCCCACATGCAGCCGCCTCCCGCCAGTGTGCGTGCCGCCGATGAGCTGGCGCGTCCCGCATGGATCATCATGCCCCGCTACCAGACGGGCGCACCCGCCGATCTTACTGCCTTGCCCAAGGGCGAGGCTTTCATCCAGGCCGCCGACCAGTCCTTCAACTACAGCCTGCTGGGTCAGGAAGGTTTCGAGGCCATGGGACGGCTGGTGGAGGATTGTGAATGCCTGCGTTTTCACTATGGCGACCTGGAGGAGGCCGTTGCGGTGTTCGACCACCTGGCCGCGTCATGAGGAGCGACAGCGACAGATTGTTGCAAGTGCTGCGGGAACCGCGGCGTCTGTCCGGGCTGGACCTGGCCTATTGGGAAATCCTGGTGCGCCTGGCGCGTCAGGCCAACTTGCTGGGACGGCTGGTGGTGCTGGTGGAGGCCGATATGGGCCTGGACGCCGTACCCGAGGCGCCGCGCCGGCACCTGGTTTCGGCCCATTACCTGATGGAGAAGCAGGAGCGTTCCATCCGCTGGGAAGTGGACTGCATCCGTGCGGCCCTGGAGCCCACCGGCATCCCGGTGGTGTTCCTCAAGGGCGCCGCCTACCTGCTGGCGGAACTGCCGCCGGCGCGCGGACGGATCTTCTCCGATGTGGACATCCTGGTGCCGCGCGCGGAGATCGAGCGGGTGGAACAGGCGCTGATGATCGCGGGTTGGCATGGCGGGCATCACAGTGCCTATGACGAGCGCTACTACCGCCAGTGGATGCACGAGATCCCGCCCTTGCGGCACATCCACCGTCAGTCCCTCATCGACGTACACCACAACATCCTGCCGCTGACGGCCCGCTTCCACCCCGATGCCGCAGCCCTGTTGCAGGATCGTGTCGCCTTGCCCGGTGGCTGGGGCGCGGTATTGGCACCCGTGGACATGGTGTTGCACAGTGCGACCCACTTGTTCCACGAGGGGGAATACCAGCAGGGCCTGCGCGACCTGGTGGATCTGAGCCTGTTGATCGGGCAGTACGGCGAGCGTGCGGGTTTCTGGCGGGAACTGCTGGAACGGGCCCGGCAGCTGCAGCTGACCCGGCCCCTGTTCTACGCCTTGCGTCATACCCACCGTATGCTGGGTCTGGCCGTGCCGGAGGAGGTGGAAATCGAAATCCGGCGCGAAGGGCCGGGCAGGCTGCGCGGTTACTACATGGACTGGCTGTTCAAGCGTGCCTTCCTGGCCCGCTCTGCACTGCGGCCTGAACCGGTGGAATCCCTGGCGCGCCTGCTGCTCTATGTACGCGGCCACTATCTGCGCATGCCGCCGTCCCTGTTGCTGCCGCACCTGGTGCGCAAGGCCTTTGCGCGCGAAGAAAAAAGCTAGGCAGCCTACCTGGTTTCGTTATCCCGGGGGAGCTTTCCTAGGCCCCGTATACCTCGCCGCGCGCCAGGCGTTTCTCCCACTCC
>DATHUT010000095.1:0-1638 GCA_035462005.1 Gammaproteobacteria bacterium
GGGGAAGTGCGGTGATCTGCTGCTATTGGCCAGTCAGCAGGAGGACCCCGACAGCCTGTTCTTTTCCCGCCGCCTGCGTTTGCAGGGCGATACGGAACTGGGGCTGCATCTGAAGAACTTTCTCGACGCCCAGGAATCCCCACCGCCACTGCGCCGCATGCTGGAACGGCTTAGCCGGGCCATCCCGCCCTCAGCCTGAACGACATCCTGCTTCCTGGCGGATGCCCGCCGTGCCCAGCCAGTAGCCGTTGCAGTCCGGCTCCTGGCTGAGCTTGCCCAGTTCGGCAATGCCCCGGGACAGGTCCGCCGGCTGGTGCAGGCAGTGATGAAAGGTCTCGATCACACGTTCCGTATGCCGTGACACGGGGCTGATGCGCAGCACGTCCACCCCGAGGGCGCAAAGGTCCGGTAGTTCACCTAGCAGGTTGCAGCGATTAGCGGACTGGGTCTGGATACCGTTCATGGCGAGGAAGGGCTGGCCTTCCTGGGTACCCAGGACCATGCCGTCGGGGTAGTCGAGGCAGCGGAACTGGCAGTCGTCCTTGGGCAGGTTGTGGGCACGGGCGGTGAAACAGCGGGCGGAATAGGCCAGCGGAAGACGCCCGTAGACGAACACCTCTACCTCCTCGCCCCTGCCGCGCTCGCGCAGCAGGTCGGCCAGGGTGGCGCGCGAAAGCTCCAGGGGCAGCACCCAGCGATGCAGGCCGTTTTGGCGCAGGCGGTCCAGGGCGCGCCGATTGTAGAGGTTGACGGCGGGCCCGGTGACGAAGGGCCTGCCCTGGCGCAGCTGCACCGCTGCCAGGTCGTTGGCCTCCACCAGGAATTCCTCCTGGGCGCACAGGCGTTCCACATACCCGAGTTCCGATTCCGCCTCAATCAGCGTCAGGGTGGACAGCACCACCTCCTTGCCGACGGCGCGCAGCTCGCGGGCAAGATGCAGCCAGTCGTCCCAGCGCAGGGCGCGGCGCTTGCTGCACACAGTCTCGCCCAGGTAGACGATATCCACCGGGGTCTCCGCCATACGCGCATAGAAATCCAGCAGCTGCTGGCGCGGCCAGTAGTAGAGCACGGGTCCCAGGGACAGGCGGGGCAGTGTGGCCGCGTTCATTGCCAGGGCCGGTGATAGGCGCCCAGGGTGGTCTGTGCACCCTCGGAAACGCGGCCGAGTTCCGTCAACCATTGGTCATCGGGCCGGAACTGCTCCGGGTCGCGATGCAGGGCATCGAGGGCGGCGCGCCACACCCGTGTGACACGACCGATGTAGGCCGGGCTGCGCTGGCGTCCTTCCAGTTTGATGGCGCACACCCCGGCTGCGAGCAGCTGCGGCAGCATCTCCAGGGTATTGAGGCTGGTGGGTTCCTCCAGGGCGTAATAGGTATGGCCACCGGCCTGGAAACGGCCCTTGCACAGGGTGGGGTAGCCGGCCTGCTCGCCGGGACCGTGGCGGTCGATGAGGACGCCGCCGAGGCGGGTTTCCAGGTGACCGTCGATCTCGCGCCACTCCACGTCCTTGGCCGGGGAACAGGCGCCGTAGGTGTTGGGGGAGTCGCCGGTGGCATAGGAAGACAGCAGGCAGCGGCCCTCCACCATGACGCACAGGCTGCCGAAGCCGAATACCTCGATGGCCACCGGACTGTT
>DATHUT010000096.1:0-4255 GCA_035462005.1 Gammaproteobacteria bacterium
CTGTTCCTGCGATATTTCAGACTGCATCCGTAACAAGGCCGCCTCCCGCCGGGCCGTCTCCGCGCTTTGCAGGGCCTTATCCGCCTCGGCCGTCCTGGCCTCGAGGCGAATATCGCCGCGCTCCTTGGCGGCATTTGCGACGGTTTCCTCGGCCGCCTTCTGCTTGGCGGTTTCCTGTGCGATCGCGGTTCGTTGCTTGGCCAGATAGGCCAGATGACTGACCGTGGCCGCATCATCCTGCTTGCTCGCAGCATCCGTCGCCTTGGACAAGGCATCGCCGGCTTGTTTCAGTTCATATGGGGCAAGCTCGACGACTTGCGGGTTGGCTTGTGCCGCATGGTAATCGCTGCGCGCCTCATCCAGAAGTGAATTCTGCGGCATGGACGCGCAGCCGGATAGCGTTGCTGTCGCGACGAGTGCCGCGAAATAAAACCTGTTAATACTCATGACGAACTCCCGGAAAATGATTGCTGATTATTTACGGTCGATTTCCTGACGCAGCACGCGGCTGTCTTCCACCACAGTGGCAGCCGCTTTCTGTGCCTTGGCGGAACCCGCCTTGGAGGCCGCCAGCTCGGCATCGACTTCCGCCTGTTCGGCCAGCAGGCGGGCTTCCTGATAATCCTGCCGTTCCATCGCCTGAATGGCGCGATTGAGCTTGTCCTGAGCCGCGCGCATATCCGCGGATGCATACTCGTTCCCACCCGCGCTGGCGGCACTGGAAACGGCCTGCTTTGAAACGGCGATCTGTTCTGTCGGTGCGGGAGTACTGGCGCAGCCACCGATCAATACAGCAGCAAGACCGATACCACTCATGCTTCGAGACCATCTGAATTTCGAAATAGGTTTCATCATCTTGTCATCCCTACAGGTTAAATGTCGGCCATGCCGCGCCTACTTTGGCCACGCTGCCACCATCATCCTCCCAACCATCGAGCCCGGAGTTCAGCCAGGTTGCTGGCTGGCTGCCGCGGGACTCAGCCCGCAGAGGCATAACATCCTTGTGGCTGCAGAAGGACATTGGCGGACCGGAGCGACTGGGGATGGGCGTGAGAATCTTCATGCGGAGAGAGTGGTCCCATAAGCCCGGACCGTCGGTGCGGTATCGCACCAAGGGTATACAAGGCCAGGCCATGGCCATTGTTCGGGTTCGATGGGCATGAGGGACGAGACATAAACCAGGGCGTCCTTGGTTATTCTGTACAGTGTCCGCTACCGCACAAAGGCGACACCGTGATAGGCTTGAGCGCGTGCTAGGAAAAGGGCATTTCCGGCGACTCGAATGGCAAAGGAGGTCGACATGACCGAAGCACACTCCCCCATGGAGAATTACCTTCTGGCCGCCTTGCCGGCCGTGGTACAGGACCGCCTGCTCCCCCACCTTGAACTGGTTCCCATGCCCCTTGGCAAGGTCATGTATGAATCCGGGGATAGCCTGCGCCATGTCTATTTTCCAACCGATTGCATTGTGTCGCTGCTTTACGTGATGGAAGACGGGTCATCGGCGGAAATCTCCGTAGTGGGAAACGAGGGCATGGTCGGCATTGCCGTGTTCATGGGCGGCGGCAGCACGCCGAGCCGGGCCATCGTGCAAAGCTCCGGTTCCGCCTACCGGCTGGCGGGACAACGACTCAGGGATGAATTCAATCACCAGGACGGTTTCATGCGGCTGTTGATGCTCCGCTACACCCAGGCCCTCATCACGCAGATGGCCCAGACGGCGGTCTGCAACCGCCACCACAGCATCGACCAGCAGCTGTGTCGCTGGATTCTGCTTTCCCTGGACCGCCTGCCGAGCAACCAGCTGAGTATGACCCAAGAGTTGATCGCTAATATGCTGGGGGTGCGCCGCGAGGGTGTAACCGAGGCCGCCGGAAAACTGCAAAAGCTTGGTGTGATCCAATACAACCGCGGCCTGATCACGGTGTTGGACCGCCCTGCACTGGAAAGACTCAGTTGCGAATGTTATGCCGTGGTCAAGAAAGAAACCGATCGCTTGCTGCCTGTTCTTGCCGAAATCCTGCAGCCCCGAGGCGAAAATGACCCACCCCGCCCTGTTGATGCGGTCGCTCCGCCTCCCCTGCAATCACACTAGCCCGGCTTCAGGATCTATCTAGCCCGTGAAATGCCAGGCTGGGCGCGCGTGAGACGGGGGCTGCGGCAACCGCCTGGACAAGGGATCGTCACGACCTGCGAGCAGACGCGCGAAGTCCTCGGCAGGTAGAGGATGACTGAACAGAAAGCCCTGCCCCACACTGCAATGTCGTGTCCTCAGGAATGCGAGCTGTTCCTGCGTTTCCACGCCCTCGGCAATGACCCGCTGCCTGAGCGTTTTCCCGATCCCGATCACCGCGCTGATGAGGGTCGTATCATCCTCGCCGGGAATGATGTCCTGCATGAAGGACTGGTCGATCTTCAGGGTATCGAACGGGAATCGTTTGAGATAGCTAAGGCTTGAATAGCCCGTGCCGAAATCGTCGATTGCGAGCCGCACTCCCATGCCCCGAATGGCTGCCAGCGTCCGTTCCGACGCCGCGGAATCCTGCATGAGGTAGCTTTCGGTCACCTCCAGCTCGAGATAGGATGGCGCCAGGCCAGTCTCTTCCAGGAGCAGGGCCAACTCCTCGGGGAAGCGCTCGTTGCGAAACTCCATCGCCGAGATGTTGACCGACACAGGGACTGCGCACAATCCGGCATCGAGCCAGGCCTGGACCTGCCGCACGACCTCGCGCAGCATCCATTGGCCGATCGGCACAATCAACCCGCATGCTTCCGCAATCCCGATGAAGTACGCCGGGTAGGTGAGCCCGCGCTCCGGATGCTGCCAGCGGATGAGGACTTCGGCACCGATCATCGCACCCGAATCGAGGTCAACCTGCGGCTGGTAATGCAGCAGGAATTCCTCCTGCTTGAGGGCACGGCGCAGACCGCCTTCGATGAACATCCGGTCAAGCGCGCGGCTGTTCATCTCGCTCCTGAAGAACTGGTGCCTGTCACGACCATTGGCCTTGGCATGAAACATCGCAAGGTCCGCGTTCTGCATCAGGGTTTCCACGCTTTCACCGTCTCTGGGATAGAGGCTGATGCCGATGCTCAGATTGACATGGATCTCATGCCCTTCGATGAAATGCGGGACGGCCAGTGAAGCACGCAACATCTCGGCGATGCGTGACGCATCATGCGGCTGCTCGATTTCGGACAACAGGATCACGAACTCGTCTCCCCCCTGCCGGCAAACCGTGTCCGAGGCGCGCACACACCCCTTAAGGCGCCCTGCAACGGACTGAAGCAGCAAGTCACCAATCTGGTGCCCGAGGGCATCGTTGATGTCCTTGAAATTATCCAGGTCCAGGAACAGCAGGGCGAGCTGCTTGTGGTGTCGTTCCGCCAGGACGATCATCTGGTCGAGTCGCTCCGTCAACAGCAGGCGATTGGGCAGGCCGGTAAGGACATCATGCTGGGCCATATAGGCCATCTTGTCCGTGATGGCACGTGACTGACTGCCATCGTGGAAAACGATCACCGCGCCGGACACCTTGCCGTCCTGGTCATGTATCGGAGCGGCCGAGTCCTCGATTGCGGTCTCGACCCCATCACGGCGAATCAATATACAATCCATCGCCAGGCCCACGGTCTGGTCCTGTTCAATGGCGCGCAGCGCCGGGTTCGAGGCAATTTCCCGCGTCGTGCCATCGATGATATTGAATACTTCTGCGAGCGTCCGACCCAACGCTTCCTCGCGGGACCAACCCGTCATCTCTTCCGCAACCGGGTTCAAATAGATCACATTGCCCTGGAGGTCGGTGGCCAATACGGCATCACCGATGGATTCGAGCATGACCCGGGCACGCTCCTTTTCCGCGAACAGCGTTTCCTCCGCGGCTCGCAGCACCCGTTCGGTCGACTTGCGTTCGGTGACATAACGCAGGGCACGCGGCAACCAATAGGCATCGGCATGTTCCTTGGCCAGGTAGTCATGCGCGCCAAGCTGTACCGCACGGCGCGCGGTTTCCTCATCGCTCGTTGCGCTCAGCACCAGGATCAGGGAATCGGTTGTTGCCCGAAAGACGCGGTCAAAGGCCTCGATACCCTGGCCATCAGGCAGGGTGAGGTCGAGCAGGACGACATCGAAATCCTCTGTCTCCAGTCGGTCGAGCGCATCGGCCAGCCGCGTCACCCATTCGACGTGGAAGAGACCTGCTTCCGGGCCGGCGAGCGCGTCACGGATCAACCCGGCATCGACGGGGTCGTCCTC
>DATHUT010000097.1:0-3247 GCA_035462005.1 Gammaproteobacteria bacterium
TTTGGCCGCGAACCAGCGCTGGCGCGCATTTTTCGCGGCCAAAGGCCGCTCCTACAGGTGTTGCCGATAACGAGCGATGGATTCCACCACGCTGATTTCACCCGCTTTGATGGCGGTGAGGTACTCACGCCGCCAGGGCCCGAGATGGGCACGAGACTGCTGTAATTCCCGGTGGATCAGCCCCGGGATGGGGCCGGCCTCCGCCAGGAAACCGCTGTCGATGAAATCCTGTTCGGCACGCGCCTTGTCATAGGCTACGCGGCGAATCTCCGCCTGCCAGCGCCCCCCCTGCAGGCGGAAGCGGCCATAGGCGGCGCGCGGGTCGCCATCCATGGGCTGGCCCACGGAACCGGTATTCACCACCAGCGAACCGTTGAAGGGCCGCAGCATGGGTTTGTGGGTGTGTGAGCCGATGAACAGGTCGCGGGGATCCCCGAGCTTTTCCGGAAGGTCCTCATCGGGTACGCGCACCGACAGGCCATCGCGGTTACCGAGCCGTGACCCATGGGTGATGTGGACCGACGCACCCTCCTCCAGGCCCGTCAGGTCAAGGTGATCACCCCAGTTGCGGATCTCTTCGACCGCATCACCCAGCTCCGCCACCGCCCAGCGCGCGAAACGATCGATGTCATAAGTGGGGTCGTCAGGATCAGCCGGGGTATCAGCACAGTACAGCACATAGCTTTCGTGGTTGCCGGTCAGCAGATGAACGCCGGGCACCTGCCGTTGCAGCAGGCGCAGGCACTCCAGGCTATAGGGGCCACGGCTGACCAGGTCGCCATTGACGATCACCAAGTCGGCGTTCCAGGACTCGATGTCCTCGAGCACCGCGGTAAGCGCGGGGACATTGCCGTGGACGTCGGAGAGTACCGCCAGTTTCATCCTATTTCACTTCCCCGTCAGCACATCCCTAGCGCAGCGATTCCAGCAGCTGCTCCAGCTCTCCGCGCACCTGCTCCAGTTGCTCCTGCAACTTCGCCGCATGGGACTCCGTCGGCACGGTCGCGGCCACCTCCGCGGTCGCCAACTCCATTTCCTTGGTAACCAGGGTGTTCTTCAGGGCCTCCACCTGCCGGGACAGCTGGGCATTCTCCTGCTCCAGCTCGGCGATGCGGGCTTCGTAGTCGCGGTACACCTCGGCCACCTGCAATCGCGCCTCGCCCAACTCCCGGCGTCGTTCCTCGCTGAGCTCGCCGATACGTGTCTCGTAGCTCGCGTAGGCCTCGTTGGCCTGACGGCGCAAGGCCTCGATGCCGGGCACCAGCTCCGCCTGCTCCGCCAACGTTGGTGTTTCAGGGGGCGGCGAGGCAGGCCACAACAGGGCAAGCACGATGAAGATGGCAACCGGGATGGCGGCGATCTTCGCCTTGCCAACATTGGTATCTTCGTTCCAGTTCACCCGCAGCCAGTCCATCATCCTGCCAACCATACCTTTTTCCGACCGTGCATTGCTCATGGATATTCTTCCTCGAATGGATTCAAAACCATGCCCCGAGTATAACAACAAGGGAGGGGTGCCAAGCCGATATCCGGTCCATGACGAAGGCTTTTCGGGCATCAGGCCAATTGCGCCTATGCCAGTATTTCCCGTTCATTGATGTTTGCGCAAGTGGCAATAGGTGAAGGCTTGCACAGCACCGCCCGGGGTGTGATGGGCCTCCTTTTCGGCATGCTGCAGGGTGAAGGCGGCTGCGAATTCCCTCGCCAACTGCGGGGCACTGTAGCGCATCACCGGCAGCTCACTACAATGCTCGGGGCCATCCTCGGCGAAGGTGGCGATGATGATATGGCCACCCGGTTTGAGGGCATGCTCCAGCTGCCGCACATAGGCCCGGCGGTCTTCCGGATCGGTGAGGAAATGGAACACGGCACGGTCGTGCCAGAGGTCAAAGGCCGCGGTCAGCAGCTCCACTCGGGTGATATCGCCCTCGATCCAGCGCACCGGCTCGGCACGCGCTCCGAGCCGTGCCCGTGCGGCCGCCAGGGCGGCGCCGGACAGGTCCAGCACGGTCAGATCACGGTAACCGGCGGTCAGCAGGTCGTCCACCAGCACCGAGGCGCCGCCGCCCACATCGAGGATGGAGGCCTCAACAGGCAGGCCCGTGGCCTGGATCAGGCGCAAGGAGGTAGCGGCCTGTTCCTGGAACCAGCTCACGGCGGTGGTGGCCTTGCGGGCGTAGACCTGTTCCCAGTGGTGCTTGGAATGTTCGTTCATGATACACACCTGGCTTGTCGGACTTCAGCCCGACGGGGCGCCACCCACCAGCAGCGCCCGTAACTCCCGCAACCGTGCCTTGAGGCGTGCGGCATTATCGGGGCCGACGCGGATCAATATCTTCTGACCGGCGGTCAGCGCCTCCAGTTCCGGGTCGGCGTATTCATACAGCACATGGGGGCGCACCAGCACTACCGGTCGCCGCGGCTCTGGCGTAGCCAGCAACAGGTCGATGACCTCGACGAGCCGGTCGTTGAAATAGGCATCGGGATAGCCCAGCTCCTCGTAGGCCTGCTGGAACAGGGGATAAAAGCGGAAATAACGCTCAGCCATGCGATCCAGGTCGAGGGCCTCGGCAAGACGCACATAGGGCATGTAGCGATGGGAGTTGTCCGGGTGGATGACCATACGTTCGTCGTCGCCTTCGACGAGGAAACTGCCCTCCACCGGCTTCAGTGGCCGCTGCTTGACGGCCATTTTTTCCCGCCCGGCATTGTCGATGGTGGCCACCATATGGCGAACCGGGTTTGCCAGATTGAACCATCGTTCCAGGGCCGGTTCACCGAACAGCTCTTCATAGACCTGGATCATGGGACCGTCGCTATCTTCCAGGGCCGGCAGGGGTTCCTCGGGCTCCGTCTCAGGCAGGATCTCTTCCGGCTCGGCCGTCAGCTCCAGGGCGTCATCCGGAATGACGGGCGCAGTCTCGGGCACGGGGTAACGGATGGCGGACTCGGGTTCGCTTTCCGCCACTGGCGGGGGCGGCAGGGGCAGCTCCGGGGATTCCTCCGGTGCGGAGAAAAAGAGATACAGCCCAACGGCGAGGATAGGCAACAGCAGTAAGAGCCAGAAGATGCGTTTGTTCATGGTCCCTTCCTACCAAATATTCAGGAAAAAATATATGATTTTGGCCAAGACAGGGGGAATGCACGCCTTCCTAACCCATAATCCGATCGTACGTCGCCTTGTCGGCCGCATAACACCCGCAGGAAACGGCTTTCAGGCCGTTGCGGTCGAGGACCGTGACATCAC
>DATHUT010000098.1:0-8136 GCA_035462005.1 Gammaproteobacteria bacterium
ACGGTGGCGGCGAGCAGGGCGAGGGAATAGGCGAGGCCGCAGACCAGCGCCAGGGAATCGATTGAGACGAATGGGGCGGCGCGTGACGCCAGCCAGCCGGCCAACAGCACCAGGACCATCGCACGGGAAGGGCGCGTTACCAGAAAGCCCGCCACCACGGCGAGGGCAAAGCCGAACAGCATTTCATGCCCATGCCAACTCGCGGTCAGCAGCCCGGGCCAATGGACGGATAGCGACAACCAGGCCGGCACCACCAGCAGGGCATACAGGCTGGCCAGCGGAAAGAACAAGCTAGTCACGCAGGAGGATTTCGGCCCGTTGCTGCTCCTTGGCGGCCCTGGCGCGCAGCCCGTCCAGTAATTGCGGCAGTACCGACGTATCCGCCTCGCGTGGGTAGGCCAGGTAGGCGGGCAGGCGAAAGCGCGGACTGTCGGCCACCGGGAACAGGCGGCCTTGCCGGATGAGCGGGTCGGCCATGCGCATGGGCAGGAAGCAGGAGCCGCCGTTGTGCAGGATCAACTGCACACCCAGCCAACCGATGTTGACCATCTGGGCAGGCCGTTCCTGGTCGGGATAGTGATTATTGAACTGGGCGTAGAAGGCCGGTCCCCAGTCCACGTGGATATATTGCTCGTCGGGCCAGGCACGTTCGGGATCGGTGGTCAGCAACACCAGCACTTCATCGAACAGGGGCTCGATGCGTACTCCGGGGCTGTGCTGGGGGCTGTACATGAGGCCGATATCCAGCGTGCCCTCGACCAGGCGCCGCATCAGGTCCTCCTCGAAACCGATTTCACAGCGCAGGGAGATGTCCGGTTCGGCCGCGCGCACCTGGCCCACCCACTCGGGCAGGAAACCCTCCCACAGGGCGATGCGCGCGCCCACCGTGATGCTGGCGCGAAAGCGGCTCGGCAGTCCCACATCATGGCGTGCCTGTTCGAGGGTCAGGATAAGCGCCTTGGCATGGCGCAGGAAACGGCGCCCAGCCGGGGTGAGGACGGCGCCGGCGCGATTGCGGGTGAACAGCCGGGTACCCAGCCATTGTTCCAGGTTCTGGATGCGGGCGCTGACGGTGGACTGGGTGACATGCAGGCGCGTCGCCGCTTCAAGGAAGCTGCCGTTGGCGGCTACGGCCAGAAAGGTGCGTACCTGTTCGATGTCCACGACGAACACTATTGAAAATGGCGCACACAAAGTCAAACGTGGTCGCCGTCGCGGCTGTGACAATGACTGAAATCCCCTACAATGCCCGCCATGGATGTACCGAGTGATCTATTGTCCCTCGCCTGGTTGATTCCGGCATGGCTGTTGTTTGTCCTGGTTACGGCCGCAGCGTCGCGTGCTGCCCATTGGCCGCGCCTGCGCGATAGCGCCGACCTCAATGTCTGGCTCGGCGCCACCCTGGTGGTGATGCTCCTGTGGCTGATCCGTGGCGGCATCAGTCCTGGTCTTGGGTTTCATATCCTGGGCGTGACCAGCCTCACCCTCATGTTCGGATGGGCCTTTGCCTGGCTTTCCCTGCTGCTGGTGTTGCTCGCCACCACGGCCTACGGACTCGGCGGCTGGGAGACCCTGGCCGTCAATGCACTGCTGATGGGCGGCATCCCCATCCTGCTCACCCAGGGGCTGCTGCGCCTGAGTCAGCGTTACCTGCCCCACAATTTTTTCATCTATACCCTGCTGAATGCCTTTCTTGTCGCGGGCCTGTCCAGCCTTGTGGCCAAGCTGGCGGTGGTGGGCCTGCTGTTGCTGGCCGGAGCGCAGCATCTCGAGGCCGTGGCCTATGAATACCTGCCCTGGCTGCCCATGATGTTCCTGTCCGAGGCCCTCATCAACGGCATGATCATGACCATGCTGGTGGCGCTGCGGCCCGAATGGGTCAGCAGCTTCCAGGATGATCTCTACCTCAAGGATAAATAGGGACGGTGATGATCGTACTGTTCAACAAACCGTTCCGGGTGCTGTGCCAGTTCAGCCCAGAGGGCGACAAGCGTACCCTCAAGGACTTCATCGATATCCCCGAGGTCTATCCCGCCGGTCGGCTGGACTACGACAGCGAGGGCCTGCTGGTGCTGACCGATGACGGGCGCCTGCAGCAGCGTATTGCCGATCCCGGCTTCGGCAAATGGAAGGAATACTGGGTGCAGGTGGAGGGCGCGCCGACGGATGCCGACCTGGAGCCCCTGCGCCGTGGGGTGTCTCTCAAGGACGGTCTGACCAGGCCGGCTCGTGCCGGTCTCATGGAGGCGCCGGCGGTCTGGGAGCGGGTGCCTCCGATTCGCGAACGCAAGGCCATTCCTACCCGCTGGCTGCGCCTGGAACTGCAGGAGGGCCGCAACCGCCAGGTGCGGCGCATGACTGCCCACATCGGTTTTCCCACCCTGCGCCTGATCCGTTACCGGGTGGGAGACTGGAGCCTGGAGGGGATCGCCAGCGGGACCTGGCGCAAGGTTGCGGAGGGACTGTAGGAGCGGCCTTTGGCCGCGAACGGGCCGGTGGGGTCAGGAGGGCTGTTTTTGCTTGTCCCGCAGGTCCCGCAGTTCCGGGTAGTTGGCGCAATAGTCAGCCACCAGATCCGGCTGGTGTTGTTCCAGTGCCTGGTCGCAGCGCGCCGTTTCCGGGCACTTGGCGCAGGCGCGCATGTGCCGTTCCACATCCACAATCCGCTCTTGGTGCAGGTAGCGGCCGGGATCCAGCCCCAGCATGCGCATCAGCCGTTGCAGGCGCAGTTGTCCCAGGCGTCGGGCGAGCTGGGCGCGAAAAGCCTGGCCTTCGCGCAGGTTGTGCAGGATGGCCCAGGCCAGGGATATGGCAAATAGGGCCAGCGCCAGGCCGACCACGGACAGTGTGAACCAGTTGGACAAGGGACTACCTCTCGGCCCATGTCGGGCCGGTCGTGTACTTGGTGAAAATGATAACGCCGACCCCGGCCGCCGCCTTGACCGAGGTCAATAAAACCCCACCGCCATCCCCGGCAAGCCTTGTGGTTTCCCGGCGCCCTGCCACTGCCGGGTGTACAATCAGACGGATTTTCACGCCCCCGCGAGGCATCATGAAGGCACCCGAACTGCTGGCCCCCGCCGGCACCCTGCGCAATCTCCGCTACGCCATCGCCTTCGGTGCCGATGCCGTGTACGCCGGTATGCCACGCTACAGCCTGCGGGTGCGCAACAATGATTTCAACCGCCTGGAGCAGCTGGCACAGGGGATCGAGATGGCGCATGCCCAGGGCAAGCGTTTCTTCCTGGCCACCAACGTGCTGCCCCACAACAGCAAGATCAAAACCTTTCTGGCGGACATGGAGGAGGCGGTGGCCCTGGGGCCCGATGCCCTGATCATGGCCGACCCCGGCCTCATCATGCTGGTGCGCGAACGCTGGCCGGAGTTGCCCGTTCATCTCTCGGTGCAGGCCAACACTATGAACCATGCCAGCGTGAAGTTCTGGCAGCAGCTGGGCCTGAAACGCATCATCCTGTCGCGCGAGCTTTCCCTGGACGAGGTGGAGGAAATCCGCCAGCAATGCCCGGATATGGAGCTGGAGGTGTTCGTGCACGGCGCGTTGTGCATCGCCTATTCCGGTCGTTGCCTGCTGTCGGGCTATTTCAACCACCGCGATGCCAACCAGGGCAGCTGTACTAATTCCTGCCGCTGGGACTACAAGGTGCACGAGGCCAGCACCGATGCCAGCGGCGATGTGCAGCGCTATATTCCTCCCGCGGCTCAGACCGGCGATGGCCAGCGTCATACCGCTTCGGAGCAGGTCTACCTGATTGAGGAGCACGAGCGCCCCGGCGAGCTGATGCCCGTGGAGGAGGACGAGCACGGTACCTATATCATGAACTCCAAGGACCTGCGTGCCGTGGAGCACGTGGAGCGCCTGGTGAAGATGGGCATCGACAGCCTGAAGATCGAGGGCCGCACCAAGTCGCATTACTACGTCGCCCGCACCGCCCAGGTGTATCGCCGAGCCATCGATGATGCCGTGGCCGGGCGGAGCTTCGATCCGAGTCTGTTGGGGGTGCTGGAAAACCTTGCCAATCGCGGCTACACGGACGGCTTCTACCAGCGTCATCATGCCGAGGAATACCAGAACTACCTGAGCCATCATTCCGACAGCCTCAAGCAACGTTTCGTCGGGGAACTCTGCGGCTACGAATCCACTACCGGCCTGGCCGAAGTGGATGTGAAGAACAAGTTCGCCATCGGCGACAGCCTGGAACTACTACTGCCCGACGGCAATCGCCGCTTCACCCTGCGGCACATGGAAAGCCTCCAGGGCGAGGCCATGGCCGAGGCGCCCGGTGGCGGCTACCGGGTGCGCATACCGCTGGAAGCGGGTGAATATGAAATGGGGTTGCTGGCGCGGGATCTGGATTGATTGCCCATTGGCGGTTGTTCAAACAAAAAAGCCGTTCTCATGAACGGCTTTTTTGTTGCTATCCTGGCAGTGGGGTCAGCTGCAACCCTTGGGACGGGGCAGGCCGGCCACCTTGTTGGCGCACTTGATCAGGCCAGTGGGAAACAGTGAATAGATGTACTTCTGGTCGCTGCGGTCCTTGCCGAACTTGGCCTTCATGATCTTCGAGAACACCCGCGGTTCCGCCACGGTACCGTTGTCCTGGAAGTATTCGCGTGCCGCGTGGATGATGTCCCAGTGTTCCTGTGTCAGTTCCGGTATGTTCTCGTTCTTGGCGACCTCCACGGCCAGGTCTTCGCTCCACTCGTCGAGATTCACCAGCCAACCGGCCTCGCTCAATTCGATCACTTTACCGTCAACAACAGCCTGCATGTTTCAACTCCTGAAATAATCTTGGTTGGACAAAATACTTGAGTAATTCTATCAGGAATAGCCCCGGGATGCCAAATCGGCCGGCGCTGGCCTACTTGCGGCGGGTAGGCAGCCGGCGACGGTTCTTCTTGTCCGGCTCGTAGCGCAGGATGCTGCGCCGGTCATGGTGTATGCGGCGAACCTTGTCATCGCGATGTTCCAGCAAGGGCTGGTAATGGCACTTGCAGTCGAGTTCGCAACCGGGCAAGGGCAGGTGCGGTGCCTGGTCCAGGGCGTAGGGCTGCCCGAGCAGCTCCCGTACCTGGGGGCAGCAGCTGCCGTTTTCCTGGGTCCGAATGGCGACGCCCCAGTACAGTCCGGAGCGCTTCAGATAGTTGAGATGGTCGGTGGCGCTGTGAACGACGCCCGGGCCGTCTGCTGGCGGAGCGGACCTTGCGCGCCCCGGGTTCCTGCGCAAGAAAGCCCATGACAAGCCCAGCACCACCGCCAGTGCCAGCGCCAGCAAAGCGGATCCCGTGTAGCTCAGTGACATTGCTCCCCCCAAGGCATGCCCCTGATCGCCATCGGAGACCAGGCGTGGGGCGGATTGGGATTCACTATACCAAGGTTTTCGTGGCTATGTGCCAGTGGGGTACCGGTGGAAAACCCGCGCTAGAGCAGGTGGGCGTAGTCCGCTTCCAGTTGCTCGAAACTGAGCTGGGCGATGAAGCGCGAAAAGCTCAGCCAGGTGACCAGCCCCTTCAGGTTGGAGAAGTGGGGCGGGATGAAGCGCGGTGCCGCCACCACGCCCTCGTCCACAAGCTCCGCGAGCAGGGGGATGTCTTCCAGCAGGATCTTGCCCAGGAACAGCATGGGCAGGCGGTCCAGGCGGCCGCGCGATACCGCCAGCCTGAGGAAATTATAGGTCAGCACGAAACCCTTCATGTAGGTGATGTCCTTGGTGAAGGGGCGGCCCGTGGGGGTGCTGCCGCGGAAGACCCGGCTGGTGATCACCCAGGCATCGTCGGCACTCACGTCCTTCTCGCGCAGGTAACGGAACACCTCGACGAAGTCGGCACCTTCCTCCGCCAGGGTCACGGCCCGTACCCGTGCCACCAGGCGATGCAGACGGGTGGGACTGGAGCGCAGGCTGAGGATTTCCGACAGCACCGCCAGGCCTTCCTGGGTGATGGTGGCGGAGGGTGGGCCCTTGCTGAGGAAGGTGCAGTAGGGCTGGGCCATGCCATTGAGCGTGGTGCCCAGGTGGACCCATCCCTCGTGCACCTCCAGCACGTCGATGTCCTCCTGGCTGAACATGGCGTCCTGGCGCAGCTTGATGTAGTCGGTGCCGGCAGCGGCATCGGCGGCGATGCCGTCGCTGACGATGACGCGGATGCCTGCATCGGGAAAATTCTCCGTCATGCGGTCGTTGAGCATGGCCACCGCCTGTTCCGGGGTGAAGATCTTGGGGGCTTCGTGCATGGAGGGATCGCGGAGCAAGCCTTCCAGGACACCTTCCATGAGTCGTCCCAGGTCCGCAATGGTCGGGTCGGCGGCATGGAACACATCGCTGGAGGCACCGTAGAGTTCCTGGGAGAGGTCGGCGAAGGCCTCGGTGCCGCGCGCCTCCAGCATCCGCGCCACCATCTGGTATTCGCGGCACGTGCGCCGCATGATCATGCCGAGGGGATTGAGCTGGCCCAGTTGGCGACTGATGTCCCGCTCGATCTGGTGCAGTTCCGCGCGCTTGGTCTCGGGATCGAAGCCCAGGGGGCAATGCTGGGCATAGTAGCCCCGGTCCACGGCCGGGAGGGTGTGGAAGCGACTGTCGAAGAATGCCTGGCGCACCCCGCTGTTCCACTTGATGGCATCCAGGATACGAATGGGGCGCTGGGCTTCGATGATGCGCTCGGACAACCGGCGTACGGTGTCCAGGTAGGCTTGGTTGCTGGCCTGAATGGGCATGAAAAGAGAGCTCCGCGGGATGATGGACCCATGCTAATGCTTTGCAGGTATGTTCATCCAAGGGGGCTTGTCAACCGTCAGGGGTGACAAGAGGAAAAGCGGGTAAAGGGATCTTGTCCAGGCGGGGGATGCCCGGAGAGTAGCGATCCTGCCCAGTCAGGCTGGTCAGGATATGCCTGAGAAGAACCCCCGCAGTATTGCTGCGGGGGTCCGGGCACGAAGGCCCGGCGACTGGGTTAACCGGCTGCGGTTACCTGGGTCGCCTGCGGTCCCTTGGGACCGTTTTCGATTTCGAAGTTCACGGCCTGACCCTCGGCCAGGGTGCGGAAGCCGCTGCCCTGGATCGCGGAGAAATGGACGAATACGTCCTTGCCACCGTCATCCGGAGTGATGAAGCCAAAACCTTTGGATTCGTTAAACCACTTAACAGTACCTGAAGCCATATCTATTGCCTATGCAGATCAAAACGATTGTTCATTGCCACTCATGGGGAGGTTGTTCGCAGGAGAATGCCGGTAGGGATTTCTGAAAAGAACCTGGCTTGAGTGCAACGGTTTCGAGTCTACCCTAATACCTGACAGAAATACTACTGTTTGGGTATTATTTTTTCACCCGTTCCCATCCCCGATTCGCCGCAGGGCCTGCAGCTTGTTCTGGGCGTCGAAACAGAGCTCAAAGCGACCATGGATGCCTTGGCGGGTGACGAAGGGCTGCAGGGCGCCGGCCGGGAAACGGATGCTGCGGCCGTCCTCGGCGCGTACCACCACCGCCCGGGCGACCCCCTGGTAGTAGGCCAGGTAGTCCTCGGCGGAAATGGAAAGGCGAAAACGGATGTACTGGGTCTGGGTCATGGACTTCGGCTCAGCGCGCTTTGAGCCGTACGCGAATGGCCTCTTCCTGATCCTGGTCGTCGAGTTGTTCTTCCAATTGGCGAATGGCCACCCGGGTCTCCGGCAACAGCACATCCTCGAGGGCGCGGGCTCGGCGTTCGGTGCGTCGGTAATCGTCCATCAGCCGGTAGAGGTTGCCAGAAAGCAGGGCCAGGTCCCGTGCCCGCAAGAGCAGGAAGTGAAAGATCTCAGCGGCGCGGCGTGCCTGGGGCGAAGGGTCCTCTGGCGCCGCGGTCTCGCCCAGGGGAGGATCGGGCTGGTCCGCTGCCGCCAGCATTCGAACGCCCAGGAAACTGTACTGGTGTGGTACTGGCGGCGTTGTGGCGAGGGGCGCCGGGTACAGGCTCAAGGCCTCCAGGCCATGGCGACCGACGGCGTCACGCAAGGCCTCCATGGCCGCCTGCTGCCGCTCGCGGAACTGGTCCATGGCGGTCTCGTAGAGCGCCAGCTGGCGCAGGATCTCGGCGGCCAGCAACAGCCGTTTCTCATCCAGGAAGCGATAGCCCTCCTGCA
>DATHUT010000099.1:0-6047 GCA_035462005.1 Gammaproteobacteria bacterium
GGCACGCATCACGCCCGCATGGGACACCAGCAGGCAGCGATGGCCACTGTGGGCCTGTACCATCTCCTCGTAGCCGGCCACCACCCGTGCAATGAAGGCATCCAGGTCCTCCGCCCCGGGAGGACGCGCATGCACCGGATCCTGATAAAAGGCGGCGTACTCATCGGGACGCTCCCGCTGCAATTCTTCCCGGCCGCGGCCCTCCCAGGCGCCGAAGCCGATTTCCCGGAAACGCTCGTCCACCTCGACAATCAGGCCATGCCGTTCAGCCAGGGCTTCCGCGAAGGCACGGCAGCGCCGCAGGGGTGAGCTGACGACCACCTGCCATGGGCCATGATCGCCCACGGCCTTCCACATCTGTGACCAGCCCCGCTCGCTCAAGGGATCGTCGACCCCATGGCCGCGGTAACGACTGCCGCCTTCCGGTTCGCCATGGCGAATCAGATCGATGATGGTCTTCTCCATGCCCTCAACCTTCCGCCTTGGTCGCACAAGCCACCGTATAGGTCTTGCCCTGCTTGACCTTCTCGTAGTTGCCGAAGATATCCTTGAGGGAGCGTTCGAACAGGCGCCGCAGCCCCGTGATGGTCACCACCCAGATACGCCCTCCGGGGCGCAGCTGGGCATGGGCATCATGCAACATGATCGCCAGCAGTTCCTTACCCACCTTGGCGGGCACATTGGAGGCGATGAGATCGAAACGGTGTTCACCCACATGCTGGAAGGCATTGCTGAGCATGGCCCGTGCATTGGACACCTGGTTGAGGCGGGCATTGAGATTGGCGTATTCGACGGCCATGAAATCCTTGTCCACCATCAGGGTCTGCCCGTTCGGGGCCAGTTTCGCGAGGGTGATGCCGATGGGGCCATAACCGCAGCCGAGATCCAGGCAATCATCCTCTGGCCGCACCTCGATATGGCGTAGCAGCAATTCCGTGCCTTCGTCGATCTCGCGCGGCGAGAACAGGCCCCAGGTACTGTGGAAGGTCAGCGGCTGACCACGTAGGGTGGTGGAAATGACATTGTCCGCGCGGATTCGCGCCAGGTAGTCCTCGCTCATGGCTGTACCGGACACGCGGAGCAGTCAGGGTCTGAGTAGCAGGATAAATACCCTATCGTTTTCAAAACACTACCTCTACCCTTGCTGTGAATCTTGCGCTTTGTGGAATAGATCACGATGCCACGACATCTTTCCCTGTACAAGAAGACAAGCACCGTATCCATCGTGATCCACCAAGGGGGTTCACCATGTCAATCCGTCCAGCCTGTTCAACCTGGCTGTCCATCGCCTTGCTCGTACTTACCGGAACCACCCGTGCCGACCTGGCGCCCGCCAGTGCAGGAGTCACCCTGAACTGGACCGGCTGTGGCATCAGTCGCCACGCCTACATGGATGACCTGGCAAAACTGTACGAAGAGCGTACGGGCGTCAAGATCAACATTTCCGGTGGCGGCGCCACCAAGGGCATACGCGATGTTGCTTCCGGGGCGACGGACATCGGCGGCACCTGCCGACTGAGGCTGCCCAATGAGGGAGCCGAGGAACATGCGACCCTGGTGCCCGTGGCCTGGGATGCCCTCGCGGTCATCGTCCATCCCGACAATCCCATCCAGGATGTATCCCTGGATCAACTGCAGGACATCTTTCTCGGCAAGATCACCAACTGGAAGGAACTGGGTGGCAATGACGCTCCCCTCCGCCTGTATGTACGCCAGGGCAAGAACTCCGGCGTGGGCCGCAGTCTACGCAAACACCTGTTCGCCAACTACGATCAGGAATTCGTTGCCGCGGAAATCTTCCCTTCCACCGGACCGCTGGAGCGGGCCATCGAAACCGACGTCAATGCCATCGGCGTAACCGGCGTGAGCAGCGCGCGTAAACGCAACCTGAAACTGGTATTGCTGGAGGGCAGGGATCCTGGTTATGAAAATATCCGCAACGGCGACTACCTGCTCTACCGGCCCATGTACCTGTCCTACAACGCGGACAACGCCAGGGCCGAGGAAGTGAAGCACTTCATCAGCTTCATCTATGGCAAGGACGGTACGGCCGTGTTGGCCAACAACGGCATCGTACCCTACCTGGACGGTATTCACCTGATTCGCAAGAAGATCGCCCAGAACCGAGACGCCCGGGAACGGGGCCTGTAAGCCAGACGGCCTGACGGGCCCGGATCACCTGATCTTCCGTCAGCTGCTCCGGCGTCACCAGGCTGGATGGGATCGGGAATGCCGGAATCCAGTAATTCAGGTATCTGGATTTCGGCATTCGCCGGAATGACGATCAGCTGTTACTTGGCCGAATGGCCGCTCAGCTTCACTTCGACCTTGTCCTCGTCCTTGATGCTGCCGTAGTAGGCACGCAGGATTTCCAGCACCTCGGGACGCGAGCACTTGCT
This sequence comes from Gammaproteobacteria bacterium, assembly GCA_035462005.1. Taxonomy (GTDB): domain Bacteria; phylum Pseudomonadota; class Gammaproteobacteria; order DSM-19610; family DSM-19610; genus JAIVHA01. Next base: position 2,400 of record DATHUT010000099.1, read on the forward strand.
GGATACCTCCTCACCTTCCGACAGGGCCTTGCGCAGCTTGGTGCCGGACAACAGGATACGGTCACTGGCCTCGTGCGGGCAGGTCTTCATGGATGCCATGCCGTCACACTTGTCGCACCAGAAAGTCCAGTCGATCTTGAGCGGCTGGGTCTCCAGGGCATCGGCGGGGATCTCGTCAAAGATGTGGTGGGCATCGAAGGGCCCGTAGTAGTCGCCCACGCCGGCGTGGTCACGACCCACGATCTGGTGCGTACAGCCGTAGTTCTGGCGGAACAGGGCATGCAGCAGGGCCTCGCGGGGACCGGCATAGCGCATGTCCAGCGGATAGCCGGCCTGGATCACGGTGTTCTTGGCGAAGTACTTGTCGATCAGCACGCCAATGGCATTGCTGCGCACATCGGCGGGGATGTCGCCGGGCTTGAGCTTGCCGAGCAGGGAGTGGATCAGCACGCCGTCCAGGGTCTCCACGGCGATCTTGGCCAGGTACTCGTGGGAGCGGTGCATGGGGTTGCGGGTCTGGAAGGCGGCGATGGAATGCCAGCCGCGCTTCTCGAACTCGGCGCGGGTCTGCGCCGGTGTCATGAACTGGTCGCCGTACTCTTCCGGGAAACCACCCTGGGACAGCACCTTGATGGGGCCGGCCAGGTTGACGGCGCCCTGCGCCATCACCATCTTGACGCCCGGGTGCTCCTCGTCGGTGGTCTTGTAGACCATCATGCACTCGTGGGCCTTGTCGATGCCGTACTTCTCGGTCACCCGCATGGTGGCGAGGATCTCGTTCCGCTCCGGGTCGAACAGGGCGACATCATCGCCTTCCTTGATACCCTTGGCGGTGTCCTCGTCGGTGGAGAGTGTGACCGGGATGGGCCAGAACAGGCCGTTGGCCATCTTCATGCCGTCACAGACGCCCTGCCAGTCGGCATGGGTCATGAAGCCATCGAGGGGGGTGAAGCCACCGATGCCCATCATGATGATGTCACCAGCCTCGCGGGAGGACACGTTGACTTTGGGCAGGCCGGCGGCGCGCTGTTGTTCAGCGGCGAGCGCGTCCCCTACCAGCAGCAGGGGCTTCAGATCCCCCCCGCCATGGGGTTTCACCAGATTCGACATGAGACTCCTTCCAACACGGTATGCTTATATATGGTTTACTTGGTGCGCCGTGCGGCCTTTTCGGCGCCGGCAGCCCGGCCCCGCCCAGCGGCGGGGATGCATACCATAGAGGCTCTAAATTGGAATGCCAAACAGTTTTATCTTTCCCACGCATAAGCCCACCTTATTTAGGGGCCCCTTCCCCAGGGTATTGAATTTGCATTGATTTAGGTCAATAGATGAATTAGCATATTATAATATTTTATGACATTTTTTACTTTCTTGATTGGCGTCAAGAAACGCTCCCGGGTACGATTCTCACCCCATCCATAACTGCCAGCTCGCTGACCGCCCCAGGAAATCATCATGGCCAACCCCATTCATGACCCCGTGCTCAAGGCCGCCGACCAGGGCAGCCGCATCGAGACCCGCAACACCACCTGTTATATGTGCGCCTGCCGTTGCGGCATCCGCGTCACCCTGCGCGACGGCGAGGTGCGCTACATCCAGGGCAACCCGGACCACCCCCTGAACAAGGGCATCATCTGCGCCAAGGGCTCCTCCGGGATCATGAAGCAGTACTCGCCGGCACGCCTGACCAAGCCGCTGCGTCGCAAGCAAGGCGCCGAGCGTGGCACCAACGAATTCGAGGAAATCTCCTGGGACGAAGCCTTCGCCATGCTGGAAGAGCGCCTGGCCCACATCCGCGCCACCGACCCGCGCAAGTTCGCCCTGTTCACCGGCCGCGACCAGATGCAGGCCCTGACCGGCCTGTTCGCCAAGAACTACGGCACGCCCAACTATGCCGCCCACGGCGGCTTCTGTTCGGTGAACATGGCCGCCGGCATGATCTACACCATCGGTGGCTCCTTCTGGGAGTTCGGCGGTCCCGACCTGGACCGCGCCAAGCTGTTCGTGATGATCGGTACCGCCGAGGACCATCACTCCAACCCGCTGAAAATGGAACTGTCCAAGTTCAAACGCCACGGCGGCAAGTTCATCTCCATCAACCCGGTGCGTACCGGCTACTCGGCCATCGCCGACGAATGGATCCCCATCAAGCCGGGCACCGACGGCGCCCTGTTCCTGGCCCTGATCCACGAAATCATCCAGACCGGCCTCTATGACCGCGATTTCCTCATCCAGTACTCCAATGCCGCCGAACTGGTGAACCTGGATACCAAGAGCTCCGAAGAGGGTATGTTCGTGCGCTTCGAGGTGCCGGAGGAAGAAGGCTGCTTCGACCCCCAGAACAAGCTCTGGTGGGACCGCGACCTGAACAAGCCCATCTCCACCCATACCCCGGGCGCCGACCCCTACCTGCTGGGCGAGTTCACCCTGGAGGACGGTACCCCGGTGAAGCCGGCCTTCCAGCTGCTCACCGAGCGGGTGGAGGAATACACCCCCGAGTGGGCCGAGAACATCACCGGCATCCCCGCCGCCACCATCCGCCGCCTGGCCCATGAAATGGGCATCACGGCGCGCGACGAGCGCATCGAGTTGCCCATCGCCTGGACTGACGTGTGGGGCAACGAACATGACACCGTCACGGGCAACCCGGTGGCCTTCCATGCCATGCGCGGCCTGGCGGCCCATTCCAACGGCTTCCACAGCATCCGTTCCCTGTCCATCCTGATGTCCATCCTGGGCACCATCGACCGGCCCGGCGGCTTCCGCCACAAGGCGCCCTTCCCGCGCCCCATCCCGCCCTGCGCCAAGACCCCCACCGGCCCGGAAGGCGTGCAACCGAACACCCCGCTGGCGGGCATGCCGCTGGGCTGGCCCGCGGACCCGGACGACCTGTTCGTGGATGAGCAGGGTGAACCAGTGCGCATCGACAAGGCCTTCTCCTGGGAACACCCGCTGGCGGTACATGGCCTGATGCACAACGTTATCACCAATGCCTGGCGCGGCGATCCCTACAAGATCGACACCCTGATGATCTTCATGGCCAACATGGCCTGGAACTCCTCCATGAACACAGTGGACGTGCGCCAGATGCTCAACGATCGGGATGAGAATGGCGAATTCAAGATCCCTTTCCTGGTGGTGTGCGATGCCTTCCAGTCCGAGATGGTGGCCTTCGCCGACCTGGTGCTGCCCGACACCACTTACCTGGAACGACACGACGTCATGTCCATGCTCGACCGGCCCATCTCCGAGTACGACGGCCCGGTGGATTCGGTGCGCGTCCCGGTGGTGCCGCCCAAGGGCGAGTGCAAGCCTTTCCAGGAGGTCCTCATCGAGCTGGGCACGCGCCTCAAGCTGCCCGCCTTCACCCACGAGGATGGCAGCCGCAAGTTCCGCGACTACCCCGACTTCGTCATCAACTACGAAACCGCCCCCGGTTCCGGCATCGGCTTCCTGGCCGGCTGGCGCGGCAAGGGCGGCGAGAAGTTCATGAAGGGCGAGCCCAATCCGTCCCAGTGGGAGATGTACGAAAAGAACAACTGCGTGTTCCATTACGAACTGCCGCGTTCCTACCAATATATGCGTAACTGGAACGAGGGTTACCTGCGCTGGGCGCAGGACCACAGCCTGACCCGCTACGCCGAACCC
>DATHUT010000100.1:0-3258 GCA_035462005.1 Gammaproteobacteria bacterium
CTGCTCCCGACACCAGCGCACAAAGGCCGTGGGCTCCGTGCCGTACATCATGTCGTAGCCGCAGCTCCCCGTTTTCAGCACCATGCCGGGTATCGCCGGCACCTCGTCATGCAAGCCGGCCGCCGTGCCATTGATAACCAGATCGAAGTCCTGCCCGGCCAGGCCATCGAAACCGCAGCCTTCCACCGCGCCCAGGGTGCGATAATCCGCCGCCAGGGCCGTGGCTCGTTCTGCCGTACGGTTGGCGATCACCAGACGGTGCGGTCCTTGCCCCAGCAGGGGCTCCAGCACCCCGCGCACCGCGCCCCCGGCGCCCAGCAGCAGGATGTCCATGCCGGCGAGGTCCAGGCCCAGGTTGCCAGTGAGATCTCGCAGCAGGCCCACACCATCGGTGGTATCACCGTACAGCGAGCCATTTTCACCGATCACCAGGGTGTTCACCGCGCCCGCCCGTTCCGCGCGCGGGCTGCGCGTCGTGGCCAGCTTCCAGGCCTCTTGCTTGAAGGGCACGGTGATATTGAGTCCCTTGCCGCCCTCTTCCCGGAACGCCTTGACCGCCGCGACGAAACCATCGGGGGCTACGCAGCGCGCCTCGTAGCGCAGGTCCTGCCCCGTCTGCTGCGCGAACCAGCCATGGATGCGCGGCGACAGGCTGTGGGCGATGGGGTTGCCCATGACCGCATAGAGATCGGTCATGGCTCAGCCGAAGATGGCCACGAGGATGTAGAAGAAGAAAATGGACATGAGTGCGCCGGCGGGCAGGGTCACGATCCAGGACAGGAAGATGGTGCGTACCACGTTCAGGTCCAGGGCGGCGATACCGCGTGCCAGGCCTACCCCGAGCACGCCACCCACCAGGGTGTGGGTGGTGGACACGGGCAGGCCGGTGCCCGAGGCCAGCACCACGGTGGTGGCGGCGGCCAGGGTGGCGGCGAAGCCACGGCTCGGCGTCAGGGCGGTGATGTTGCTGCCGATGGTGGCGATGACCTTGCGGCCGAAGGTGATCAGCCCCACCACGATACCCACGGCGCCCAGCAGCAGGATCCAGGGAGGGATGGCGCTCTTGCTGGCCACCTCGCCGGTGTGGACGATGCTGACCACCGCAGCCAGTGGCCCGATGGCGTTGGCCACGTCGTTGGAGCCGTGGGCGAAGGCCATGGCGCAGGCGGTCACCATCATCAGCACCGCGAACACCTTTTCCACGTTGGTGAAATGGAAGTCCCGGTCGGCACTGGGGTCGAAGCGCAGGCGGCGGATGGCGACGCGTCCCAACAGCATGGTGGCCACGCCGATGGCGAAGGCAAACAGGTAACTCTCGTTGGCCTGCAGTTCCAGCCCCACATGCTTGAGGCCCTTGAACAGGGTCACCAGGGAGATGATGAAGCCCACCAGGAACATGTAGTAGGGCACATAGCGCTTGGCAGCCTCGAGGGGCTGCTCCGCGTTGAGGATCAGCCGTTGCACGCTGACGAACAGCCAGTAGGAGATGATGCCGGCCAGGGCTGGTGATATCACCCAGCTCAGGGCGATGTTGCCGACCTTGCCCCATTGCACCGCGCCCAGGCCGATGCCCACGGCGCCGAAGCCGACGATGGCGCCGACGATGGTATGGGTGGTGGAGACCGGCCATCCGTGTTGCGAGGCCACCAACAGCCAGATGCCCGCCGCCAGCAAGGAGGCGAGCATGCCATAGACGAGCAGCTCGGGACTCTGGGACAACACCCCCGTGTCGATCATGCCGCTGCGAATGGTCTGGGTGACCTGGCCGCCGGCCAGGTAGGCACCGGCGAACTCGAAAATGGCCGCGATGATGACGGCCTGGCGGATGGTGACGGCGCCGGAGCCTACCGAAGTGCCCATGGCATTGGCGACGTCATTGGCGCCCACGCCCCAGGCCATGAACAGGCCGAAGATCACGGCCAGCGTGATGAGGATCATGCCGTATTCGAATTCCATGCCGACCTCCTCAGCGTGCCAGCATCAATTCGAGACGGCTGCCGACCCGTTGCGCGTAGTCGGCCAGCTTCCCCACCGTGTCGATCACCTTGTATAGGAAGATCACGTCCACCGGGTGCAACGACTTCTCGACACTGAGCAGCCCGGCGCGAATGCGCACCTCGATTTCGTCGGCATCACCCTCGATCTCGTCCAGGGTCTTGATCATGGATTCCACCAGCCTGACCTCGTTGCCGTGGAAGCCGGTTTCCACCAGTTCATCCAGTTCGTTGATGGCGGTTTGGGCCTGCCGGGAGGCATCGATGCCGCGCTTCACGAAGCCCAGGAAGTCCGCGCCGATCAGCTCGGGAACCTCCATCTTCCGACCGAGCATGAGCCCGGCCACGTCCTTGGCGGTGTTGGCGATGTAGTCCTGCATGCGCAACACCTCCAGCAGGTCGCGGCGCGACATCGGCATGAACAGGCTGCGCGGCAGGTTCAGGCGCAATTCCCGCTTCAGGGTGTCGGCCTGTTGCTCCAGGCGGGAGATCTTGCCCTGTTGCTCCCGGGCGCGGTCCCAATCCTTCTCCAGTACGGCTTCGATGAAGGGGACGAGTTCGTTGACGCAGATCTGTACCGCTTCCATGTGCTGCTGCAGGGGTTTGACCGGCGAGGTGCCGAACAGGCTGGTGATCGTGGTGCGGGGCATGGGGATCCTTGTACCTGGAATGTGTAACGGGATTGTAATGAAAAAGGGGACAGACCCCAATTAATCCTCCCGCAACCAGCGCGCGGCGGTCTTGGCGAAATAGGTCAGGATGCCGTCGGCGCCGGCGCGCTTGCAAGCCAGCAGGGATTCCAGCACCACCGCACGCTCATCCAGCCAGCCGTTCTGGGCGGCGGCCTTGAGCATGGCGTACTCGCCGCTCACCTGGTAGACGAAGGTGGGCGCGCCGAAGGCGTCCTTGACCCGGCGCACGATGTCCAGGTAGGGCATGCCGGGCTTGATCATGACCATGTCGGCGCCCTCCTCCAGGTCCAGGGACACCTCCCACAGGGCTTCGTCGCTGTTGGCCGGGTCCATCTGGTAGCTGTACTTGTTGCCGCCTCCCAGGTTGGCAGCGGAACCCACGGCATCGCGAAAGGGGCCGTAGAAACTGGAGGCGTACTTGGCGGAATAGGCGAGGATGCGGGTATTGCGGTGGCCGGCCTCTTCCAGGGCCTGACGCACGGCGCCGATACGCCCATCCATCATGTCCGAGGGGGCCACCACATCGGCGCCGGCGGCGGCATGGGACAGGGCCTGCTGGACCAGCACCGCCA
>DATHUT010000101.1:0-2415 GCA_035462005.1 Gammaproteobacteria bacterium
GCGCTGGAAAAGGCCCGCCAGGAGCGTGAGTCGCTCACCACGAGCGCCGTGGTGGACATGGCCAGGCCCACCTCCCCCCAGGAGGTGCAATACACCCGTACGCGCACGGTGAAAGTGCCGAGGAATGTGTTACGGGAGAACCGCATAGTGACCGGCATTGGTGATGGGCCCTTCAGCGACGCCTATAAGATCCTTCGCACCCAGGTGCTGCAGCGCTTGCGCGAGAACGACTGGAATGTGCTGGCCATCACCAGTCCCGGTGCCGCCGAGGGCAAGACCCTGACCGCCATCAACCTGGCCGCCAGCCTGGCCATGGAAGTGGACTATACCGTGCTGCTGGTGGACGCCAACCTGCGTCATCCCAGCATTCACGAGCATCTGCAGCTGCCCCCGGGCAAGGGCCTGAGCGAATACCTGCTCGACGACGAACCGGTGGAAAACCTGCTGATCCATCCCGAGGGTTTTGATCACCTCACCATCCTGCCCGGCGGCCGGCCGTTGATGAATTCCTCGGAAATGCTCAACTCGCCCAAGATGTCCCGCCTGGTGGAAGAGATGAAGCGCCGCTATCCAAGCCGCATTGTAATTTTCGACCTGCCGCCGGTGCTCGATGCCGCCGATGCCCTGGCCTTCTCGCCCTACGTGGACGCCGCCCTGCTGGTGGTGGAAGAAGGCAAGACCGGCCGCCAGAACTTGGAACGGACCGTGGACCTGTTGAGCAGCACCAACGTGCTGGGCACGGTGCTCAACAAGTCGCAGCCAGTGAATTGACCTTGGGAAAACCCTGATGTATCCGTTACACCGTCATTGCGAGCGCAGCGAAGCAATCTCCTGAAAGATTGCTTCGCTGCGCTCGCAATGACGGCTCAGCCAGAGGCTCCAGATGTACGAATCCTTCTACGGTTTCCGCGAAAAGCCCTTCTCGTTGCTCCCCGACGCGAGCTTCCTGTACCTGAGCGAAAAACACCGCATGGCGCTGACCCTGCTGGAATATGGCCTCATGAACCAGGCCGGCTTCACCGCCATCACCGGCCAGATCGGCACCGGCAAGACCACCCTCATCCGTCACCTGCTGACCAAAATGGAACAGCAGCACCGCGTCGGGCTCATCTCCAACACTCACCGTTCCTTCGGCGAACTGCTGCAGTGGATCCTCATGGCCTATGGCCTGCCCCATGCCGGCAAGAGCCGGGTGGAGATGTACCAGGACTTCATGAACTTCATCATCAGCCAGTACGGCGCCGGCAAACGCACCATATTGATCGTGGATGAAGCGCAGAACATGGCGTCTGAAACCCTGGAAGAATTGCGCATGCTGTCCAACGTCAACGCTGACAAGGACCAGGTGCTGCAGATCATCCTGGTGGGCCAGAAGGAACTGCGCGAGACCCTTCGCCAACCGGACCTGATCCAGTTTGCCCAGCGCATCGCTGTGGACTACCACCTGGACCCGCTGCAGGCGGAGGAAACGCCCGAGTACATCCGCCACCGCCTGGGCAAGGCCGGTGGCGATCCCGAGCTGTTCGAGGATGCGGCCTGCGCGCACATCCACCAGGCCAGCGGTGGCGTGCCACGACTGATCAACCTGCTATGTGACACGGCCCTGGTCTACGGCTTCGCCGAGCAGGCCGCGCGCATCAGCGCCGAACTGGTGGACGATGTGATCCGCGACAAGCAGCAGGGCGGCCTGTTTCCCAGTCAGCCGGAACGAGCACTGAATCCAATGGGGTCAGATTCGATTGATTCCATTGTCCCGGCACCGGATCTGCTCAAAAAAAAAAGCTGCGCGTAGCCATTGCCTGTGAGGCCGACGTCCTGCGTGACCACCTGTCCACGGTGCTGAGCAGCGCGGGCGTGCACATCATCCGCCAGATCCCCCTGCGCAAGGACTACCTGGACCAGCTCGACCCGGAGGAAATCGACATCCTGCTGGTGGACCTGGACGAGGATGCCGAGCTACGGGTGGATGACCTCTACGAATGGCTGAACGAATGGGATCTGCCGGTATTGTTCAATGAAAGCATCGCCACGGAACGTAGCTTGAAGGAAGGCGACCAGGAATTCGGCCGCAAGCTGACCCTGAAACTGCTGTCCCTGCTGCCCGAATTCAGCCCGCCCTCGCCCTGGCAGCATTGATGTCCAGGCTGCCCCTCCGTAGGAGCGGCCTCCGGCCGCGAACCGGCGTGCCACCATTGGTTCGCGGCCAGAGGCCGCTCCTACAACGGGACGCCCCGGCATGACTCCCATACACACACCGCGCCTGCAATCCCTCGGCCTGCTGCTGGCCCTGGCCTGGATGGGCGTTATCTTCTACCTGTCCCACCAGCCCAGCCTGCCCGCGCCCTCCCTGTTCGAACACCAGGACAAGCTGTTTCATGTCGGTGCCTATGGCCTGCTGGGCCTGCTGCTGGCGGT
>DATHUT010000102.1:0-8859 GCA_035462005.1 Gammaproteobacteria bacterium
ACGAAACCTGCTGCTGCCCGCTTCGACCCAAAGGCCTTCCTGAAGACTCTGACCACCCGTCCAGGGGTGTACCGCATGCTCGACGAGGCCGGCAAGGTGCTGTACGTGGGCAAGGCCGGTAATCTCAAAAAACGGGTATCCAGTTATTTCCAACGCACGGTGCAGAGCCCCAAGACCCAATCCCTGGTGAGCCAGATCCAGGGCATCGAGGTTATGGTCACTCGCACCGAGGGCGAGGCCCTGCTGCTGGAAAACAACCTCATCAAGGAATTCCGGCCGCGCTATAACATCCTGCTGCGCGACGACAAGAGCTATCCCTACATCTTCCTGTCCGATCATGAGTATCCGCGCCTGTCCGTGCACCGGGGCACGAAGCGGGCGCGCGGCCGCTATTTCGGTCCTTATCCCAATGCCGGGGCGGTGCGTGAGAGTCTGCACCTGCTGCAGAAGGTGTTTCGCGTGCGCCAGTGCGAGGACAGTTTTTTCCGTAATCGCAGCCGCCCTTGTCTGCAACACCAGATCGGTCGTTGCAGCGCACCCTGCGTGGCCTGGGTCAGCCCAGCGGATTATGCCGAGGACGTGCGTCATACGGTGTTGTTCCTGGAGGGCAAGAGCAACCAGGTCATCGACGAATTGGTGCAACGCATGGAGGCGGCGGCGGAGCGTCAGGCCTTCGAGCAGGCGGCCCAGTACCGCGACCAGATCATCAACCTGCGCCGGGTACAGGAGCGCCAGTATGTGAGCGGCGAGGGCGGTGACCTGGACATCGTCGCCGCCTCGGTCAAGGGTGGAGCGGCCTGCGTGCAGGTGTTCTTCATCCGTGCCGGACGCAACCTGGGCAACAAGGCCTTTTTCCCGCGCCTGCCCGAGGAATCCCGGGTAGAGGAGGTGCTCACGGCCTTCCTGGGCCAGTTCTACCTGGGCCACTAGATTCCCCGCGAATTGCTGGTGAGCCATGCCCTGGCCGAACAGTCCGCCCTGGAGGAAATGCTCACGGAGCGCGCCGGGGTGAAGGTGACCCTGCGCCACCGGGTACGTGGCGAGCGGGCGCGCTGGCTGCAGCTGGCGGTCACCAACAGCGAGCAGGCCCTGGAAGCGCGTCTTGGCAGCCAGTCAGGCATGCGTCGGCGCCGCGAGGCCCTGCGGGAGGCGCTGCGCCTGGAGGCTCCCCCCATGCGGATGGAGTGCTTCGACATCAGTCATACCCAGGGGGAGGCCACGGTGGCTTCCTGCGTGGTATTTGATGCCGAGGGGCCGTTGAAGAGCGATTACCGCCGCTTCAACATCGAAGGCATCACCCCCGGCGATGACTATGCCGCCATGGAGCAGGCCCTGACCCGGCGCTACACCCGGCTGAAAAAGGGCGAGGCGCGGCTGCCCGAGTTGCTGTTCATCGATGGTGGACCCGGGCAGACCAACGCCGCCGTGCGGGTGCTGGAGGAATTGCAACTCCCCGAGGTGCTGATCGTCGGTGTGGCCAAGGGGGCGGAGCGGCGCCCCGGCCTGGAAGTGCTGCATATACCCGGGCAGGAGAGAGCGGTAGAATTGCCGGCGGATTCCCCGGCCCTGCACCTGATCCAGCAGATCCGCGACGAGGCACATCGTTTCGCCATTACCGGCCACCGGGCGCGGCGTGCCAAGGCGCGCAGCCGTTCGCCCCTGGAGCGTATTCCGGGCATTGGCCCGAAACGCCGTCAGCAGTTGCTCAAGCAGTTCGGCGGCCTGCAGGAAGTGGCCCGCGCCCAGGTCGAGGAACTGGCCAGTATCGAAGGCATCAGCCGGGCCCTGGCCCAGCAGATCCATGATGCCTTTCGTGAGGAAAAGAATTGACCATGCCTCTGAACATTCCGAATTACCTGACGCTGTTCCGCATCGCCCTGATCCCGGTGTTCGTGCTGATGTTCTACCTGCCGGTCACCTGGAGCCATTTCGCCACGGCGCTGATCTTCGGCCTGGCCGCCATCACTGACTGGCTGGACGGCTACCTGGCGCGTCGCCTGGGACAGATGTCCCGCTTCGGCGCCTTCCTCGACCCGGTGGCGGACAAGCTCATGGTGGCCGTGGCCCTGGTACTGCTGGTGCAGGCAAACCCCACCATGCTGCTGGCCATCCCGGCATTGGTCATCATCGGTCGCGAGATCGCCATCTCGGCCCTGCGTGAATGGATGGCCGAGATCGGCGAGCGGGCTCATGTGGCCGTGTCCTCCATCGGCAAGGTCAAGACCACGCTACAGATGATCGCCATCCTGTTGTTGCTCTACCATGTGCCGATCGGGCCTCTGCCCGTGTACGCCATCGGTGTGGTACTGCTCTACGTCGCCGCCTTGCTGACTCTCTGGTCCATGTTCATTTACCTGCGTGCCGCCTGGCCGCTGCTGATGGATCCGTCCGCGCATTGAGTTGTCGGGCGCAAGCCCGGTCCTCAATCCCCTTGCCCGCCGATGCCGCGGGCCGGCACGAAGGTCTTGCCTGGCTCGGTTTGTGTCGGCCCCAGAAGCTCATCGAGTCCTCGCCGCAGTTGCGTGAACCCACCCCGCAGCGCCCCGGTGTATTGCATTTGCGCCTCCGCGCGCAGCTGCTCGAATTCGCCACGGATGGCCTCCCGCAGTTCCGCTTCGAAGACGTCGCGGCGCAGATATTCCTCCGCCTCCAGTGCACTCTTGTCCACCAGCACCCAGGTCCCGATGCCGGCCACGATGCCGCCCACCAGGGCACAGCCCGCCACCAGGGGCGCTGCCACGACGCTGGCACCGCACAGGGCCGCACCGGTGGCGGCTCCACCACCCGCACCCGCGAGGGCGCCGCCGGCCGCCTTGAGGCCCAGCTTGCCGGCCGTGGCAAGCCCGAGCTTTTTCATGGCCACGACGCCCGCCAGCGCGCCGGCGGAGGCCGCTGCTCCCTGACGCGCCAAGTCCTCGGGGGCGAGACCCAGGTGCGGTTCCAGACGTGTCGAGAGTCCACTGCCAAGGCTGCGGCTCTCCACTACCCGCAGTTCGACCGGACCTTCCGGTTCCACGGCCAGTTCGCGCACCATACTTGCCAGCAGGGAGTTGGCCTCCTGGGCCGCCATGCGCAGTTCCTGGTCCAGTTCCTGGTCCAGGCGAGTGAACAGCCCGTCGAGACCGGCCGCAGTGGCGGCGGGTTCGAATACATGCTCCACCATGCGCGCCGCCACGAAGTGGGGCAGTTCTCCAAGGGCGGCATGGAACAGGCGCGCGTACTCACCCTGCAGGGAGTAATACCAGTCGGCAAAGCGCGGCACCCGGGCCAGGGCCTGGTCCAGCAGGACTGCATAACCCCCGTCCAATTCCTGTTCCAGGCGCTGCCGGGCCTCATGCTCCTGTTGGTCGATCCAGTCATGGGTGCGAGCCTGCAGGGCGGGGAGGGCAGCGGGGTCGAGGTGGAGGGTCTCGCCGCCGAGCAGGGTAATCTGTACGACCTCGGACCAGAGGGTGGGTGGCTGGGTCTTCTCCTCCAGCTGCAGGGCGGCCCACTGGGCCGTGCCGCGGATGCCGGCGAACAGGGCCAGCAGCACCGCGGCCAGCAGGATGATCAGGAAGCCAGCCCAGAACCAGCGCCAGGGGAAGCGCCGCGGATGAGGGGATTGGCTATTGGTTGCGACCATGTTCGGGTTCCCATCTCGACTGATTCGGTATTTTTGTAGGAGCGGCCTCTGGCCGCGAAACGGGTAGATAAGCACTTCGCGACCAGAGGCCGCTCCTACAGGCTGTTCTGGGATGTGAGCCGCCAGGGCCGGGCCATGACACCGCCCAGTACCCCGCTATAGGCCCAGGCCAGCAGGAAGGAGAGGCCAAAGGCGGCGATGAAGCCGACCCAGGCCAGCGTCACGGGCGTTCCTTCCAGTCCGGCAAACAGGCGCTGTGCCGTCCACCAGCTCGCGGTTTCCAGCACCGCGCCGGTGCGCGCCAGTATCGCCAGGGCATCGCAACCGAGATCGACCCGGGCCGCGCCATGACGCAGGGCCTCGCTGAAGCCCACGCCGTAGTAGTCGTCCCGGGCCGTGAACATCAGGGACACCAGCAGGCCCAGCCACAAGAATACGGCATTGATGCGCCGGGCCCAGGCCCGGGCCAGTGCCGCCTGGTACTGGACTATGACCTCGTCGCGCAGCAGGCGGTTCAGCACCCATAGCAGGGCGCCCAGGACCAGGATGTCGAACAGCAGGAATAACCATTGGGACAGATTCAGCAGCAGAAGGGCAACCACCAGGATCAGGGCCAGGGCCAGGGACTTGATTCCCTGCCAGGCGTAGAGGAGCAGCCGGCGGCCGAGCCAGCGGGCCAGGAGGCCACGGGGCTGCAGGCAGGCGCGAATGAACAGGTGGCGGCGCAGCAGGGCGGTTTCACAGCCGGCCAGGAAGATCAACACCCACAGTACCAGGATGAGGGGTAGCGCGGCGGCACAGCCGAGCCGCCCGGCCAGCGTGGTCCAGAGCGCCAGCACCAGCCAGACTCCCGCCATGGCGGCCAGGTGCCAGGGGAGCTTACCGGGTGTGTTGGTGGGGTCCTGAGTCATCCCATGTACGCCTGTACCCGCTCCTGAAGTATCTTGACTTTACCCGATCGCGCATTAGAATAGCGGGCTTCGTAGTGCGGCGGGAATAGCTCAGTTGGTAGAGCACAACCTTGCCAAGGTTGGGGTCGCGAGTTCGAGTCTCGTTTCCCGCTCCAAATTCCGAAACCTCGGTTCACCGCCGGGGTTTTTTCTTGTGAGCAGTGTCATTGGCGCCATACGGGGCGTGAATGCTACACTCGCGGCAACACCCTGGCCGGGTGGCAGAGTGGCTATGCAGCGGATTGCAAATCCGTGTACCTCGGTTCGACTCCGGGCTCGGCCTCCATTTTCCCCGCAATTCCCACAGTAGTAACCGTGCATTCCATTTATTCTCCGCTAAACTTGAATCAGTAGCGTAACCGGTCCGTCCGGCAAGCCAGTCGAGGAGTGCGCCCCTTGGGTCATGAGCAGAACCGGTTACCGGTACATCACACCCAAATCCATTCGAAGAAACCATGGCTCTGTGCCCTGCTGGTAGTGCTACTGGTGCTCCTGGCAGAGCAGCTGATCGAGCATTACCAGAAACTCGCGGCCCTGGAGGCCGAGCAGATCAGCGTCCTCAACCAGCTTTCCACCCTGCGGGCCCGCCTGGAAGGGGTGGTCAATGCCAACATGTTCCTGATCCACGGTCTCACTGCGGTCATCGCCGCCGAACCGGACATGGACCAGGAAACCTTTTCCCGCATCGCCCGCGGCCTGGTCCGGGAAGACACCGTCTTGCGCAACATTGCCGGGGCGCCGGACCTGGTCATTCGCCTCATGTATCCAGTGGCTGGCAATGAAGCGGCTATCGGCATGGATTATCGCGCTCATCCGACCCAACGCGCCGCCGCCTTGCGCGCAATGGAAGAGAACCGGGTAGTGTTGACGGGACCCCTGTCTCTGGTACAGGGGGGCGTTGGCATCATCGCGCGGCAGCCAGTATATATCCCGGCGGAAGAGCCAGAGGGCGAGCCACAGTTCTGGGGTCTGGTGGCATCGGTCATGGACGCCGAGGAGCTCTACGAGGAAGCCGGGTTGAGCACGGGGCATGGTAGCCTGCGCCTGGCCATCCGGGGCGTTGATGGCACTGGGCAGCAGGGTGAGGTGTTCTTCGGGGACGCCGCCGTCTTTGATCGGCAGCCCATCACCCAGCCGGTTACTCTGCCCGGTGGCAGTTGGCAGATTGCGGCAATTCCCAATGCTGGCTGGGGGCGCTCCGGAACAGCAGTTCTTTGGGGCATTCGTCTGGTCGGCCTGCTTCTGGCGCTGGGCGCGGCACTGGCTATCTTCCATGTCATGCGCAGTCGTGAGGCTTTGGGGCAGGCGAACGTTCATCTCAATACCCTGCTGGATACCATCCCCGACCTGGTCTGGATGAAGGATTCCGAAGGGATTTATCTCGCTTGTAATCGCCGCGTCGAGGAGCTGATGGGCAGCACTGCGGACGCGATCGTTGGCCGGCGCGCCGAGGACTTCTTCCCAGCGGCAACCGTCAAACAGTTCCGCGTCCATGACCGTGCCGCCATCTCGGCCGGCCGACCGATAAGTAATGAAGAATGCCTCGAGTTTTCGGGCGGAAAGCGCATCCTGTCGGAAACCATCAGGACACCTGTCTACGATGTCCGGGGGCAATTCATCGGGGTGCTGGGTATCGCCAGGGACATCACGGAACGCAAGCATGACGAGGAACGCATCCGGCGTCTCAATCGAGTCTACGCGGTATTGAGCGGCATCAATCAGGCTATTATTCATCTGCGTGAACCCCTGTCCATCTACACCGAGGCTTGTCGGATTGCCGTGGAGGTAGGTGGTTTCCGCATGGCCTGGCTCGGGCTCGTGGATTTGGACACTGGTGATGTGTGTCCGGTGGCGCATGCGGGTGTGACTGACGATTACCTCGACAATCTGAAAATCAATCTGAAAGATCAGGATCGTTCCATTGGACCCACTGGCCATGCGCTGCGTAAGGGGACGTATGTGGTTTGCAACGACATCGCCAATGATCCCAGTATGTCGGCCTGGCGCGATGCGGCCCTGGAATTGGGCTACCACGCCTCCGCCGCCTTTCCCTTGCGCGTGGACGGGGTTGTCCGCGGTACTTTCAATCTTTATGCCGAAAGTATCGATTATTTCGATGCCGCGGAGTTGAAACTGCTGGAAGAACTGGCCAGCAATATCGGTTTTTCCATGGAGCTTGTGGAACGGGAGGAACAGCGCCAACAACAGGACCGGGCACTGCGTGCGAGTGAACAGCGCTACCGTTTCCTGCTGGAGAATGCCCCTTTCCCCGTGGTCCTGACCCGCGTCAGTGATGGCATCCTGCGCTACGGAAATCACCGTGCCGAGGCCTTGTTCTGTATCCCAAGAGAGCAGGGGATTGGTCTTCCGGCCAGTCGTTTTTATCACAATCCACAGGAACGGGATCGCTTCATCCAACGTTTGCGCCAGGAGGGTAATGTCTTCGACCAGGAGCTACGTATGGTGAGCACCACCGGACGTGTCTTCTGTGCCCTGATTTCCGCATCGATAGTGGAATTCGAAGGGGAACCGGCCATATTTGCTGCCATCAACGACATTACCGAACGCAAGCGTATCCAGACGGAAATGGAGCTGAACGCCAAGGTATTTGAGCAGAGCAGCGAAGGCATCATGATCTGTGATGCCCAGAATAATATGGTGTCGGTCAATCGCGCTTATTGCGAAATCACCGGATACCCGCAAACGGAATTGCTGGGTCAGAATCCACGGATCCTCAAATCCGGGCGTCACGACGCGGCTTTCTACCGCAATATATGGGCCCAGACTCTCAATCGCGGGCACTGGGAAGGAGAGATCTGGAACCGGCGCAAAAGTGGCGAGATTTTCCCCTGCTGGCTATCCATCACCACCCTGCGCGGAGGGGGAGGTGAGATTACCCATTACATTGGTGTTTCGCGCGATATTTCAAAGCACAAGCAGGACGAGGAGCAAATACGTAACCTGGCACATTATGACGTATTGACTGGTTTGCCGAACCGTTACCTGCTGAATGACCGTATTGAACAGGCTATTTCCCAGGCGCACCGGGAGGGACATTCCCTCGGGCTCATGTTTCTGGACCTGGATCGTTTCAAGAATGTAAATGATTCACTTGGTCATCAGGTGGGCGACCGGATGCTCATGGAGGTTTCCAATCGCCTCAGGGGATTGGTGCGCGAAGAAGATACCGTGTCGAGGCTGGGTGGAGACGAGTTCATCATCTTGTTGCTGGGTGTGGACGCCGAGGGGGCGGCGCATGTGGCCAGCAAGATCATTCGCGCCATGGCGGAGCCCTTTATGATTGGCGGTGATGAACTCACGATCACTCCTTCGATTGGCATTGCCATGTATCCTGATGACGGCCAGGAAATTGAAACCTTGTTGCAGTGTGCCGATTCCGCCATGTACAAGGCAAAGGATACCGGCCGCAACAACTACCGTTTTTTCACGGTGGAAATGCATTCCCATATCCGACGCACCCTGCAACTGGAAAATGCCTTGCGCCGCGCCCTGGAGCGCAATGAATTGGCCCTGCACTATCAACCCCAACTGGAAATTTCCAGTGGCGATATCGTGGGTGTGGAGGCCTTGCTGCGTTGGCAACACCCAGAGTTTGGTATGGTGTCACCAGCCGACTTCATCCCTATTGCCGAAGACAGCGGTCTGATCCTGCCCATCGGTGAGTGGGTGCTGCGCACTGCCGTGCAACAAAACCGGGCCTGGCAGCAGGCGGGGTTGGGTAGTTTCGCCATGGCAGTCAATATTTCCGCCGTGCAGTTCCGCCAGGCTTCGCTGGCCCAGATGGTAGGACAGATACTACGAGAATTCGGTCTGGCACCAGGGTGGCTTGAGCTGGAACTGACGGAAAGCATCACCATGGAAGATCCGCTTACGGCGATCGGAATCATGGACCGGCTGCACGATCAGGGGGTGCGGCTTTCCATCGACGATTTCGGGACTGGTTACTCCTCATTGTCTTATCTCAAGCGATTCAGGATCAACAAGCTGAAGATCGATCAAAGTTTCGTCCAGGACATTACCAGCGACCCGGATGATGAGGCCATCGTGGATGCCGTGATCAGCCTGGCGGACAGCCTGCAACTGCGCACCATCGCCGAGGGTGTGGAGACGGTAGAGCAGTTGGAATTTCTGCGTAGCAAGGGATGTGACGAAATCCAGGGGTATTATTTCAGCAAGCCCTTGCCGGCACAGGAAGTGGAAGCGCTGTTGCGGGCTCATAACGACCGTAACAGTTGATTCCTTATTGCGCCGGCCTTCAATGCC
>DATHUT010000103.1:0-3649 GCA_035462005.1 Gammaproteobacteria bacterium
GGCGAGGATCCAGCCCAGCAGGGCGAAGCGCGCCTCCAGGGCGTCCAGTTCCGCGGCGCGATCGAAGCGGCGCAGGGCATCGGTTTCCGCCACGCCATGGCCTTCATCGGTCGTGCCGAAGAGGGGTTCGAGTTCCGGAAACAGCACGGCCAGGGCGCCACAACTGTGCAGCACCTTGAAGAACTGCGCGGGCCGGTCTGTTTGCAGGGCCTTGGCCAGTTCCGCCCACACCCGTTCCGGCACCAGATAATCCACCTCACCGTCCTGGACCATGGTGCGCATCAGCGCCAGGGTGCCATGGGCCAGGTGAAAACCCCAACGGCGGAAACGGGCGGCGAAGCGCGCTACGCGCAGGATGCGCACCGGGTCTTCCACGAAGGCGGGCGAGACATGGCGCAACAGGCCGTTGCGCAGGTCCTCCTCACCGCCATAGGGATCGATCAGTTGTCCCTCGCCGTCCAGGGCCATGGCGTTGATGGTCAGGTCGCGGCGCAGGAGGTCTTCTTCCAGGGTCACCTCGGGGCTGGCGTGCACCTGGAAACCCTTGTAACCGTGGCCGCTCTTGCGCTCGGTGCGCGCCAGGGCATATTCCTCGCCGGTCTCGGGGTGCAGGAAGACAGGGAAATCCTTGCCCACCGGCTTGTAGCCGAGGTCCAGCATCTCCTGTGGTGTGGCACCCACCACCACCCAGTCCCGTTCATGGACCGGCAGTTGCAGCAGCTGGTCACGCACCGCGCCGCCGACGAGGTAGGTTTCCATGGTGGCGCCGGCCGACTCAGGGCCGCCGCGCCAGGCGTCGGTATTCGGTATAGCGGTCGCGGGGCCGCTTGCCGCCAAGGTAACCGGGTACGATGGCCTCCACGGAACGCGGCTGGATACCCAGGCGCGCACAGCCGTTCTCCTGGCAGACGCTGTCGATCTGCAGGGACCAGTAGTTGTCCAGGGTGAAGGGTTTGCCTGGTACGAATTGCAGCACGCGTGCCTGCAGGCGCGCCAGAAAGTCGGGCAAGTCGAGGATGATACGGCGCAGGCCCAGTTGCCGTGCCGTGTACTTGACCAGTTCGTGCAGGGTGTAGACCCGCGGGCCGCACAGATCCAGGCGCAGGCCGGCGGTGCTGTCATCCTCCAGGCAGCGCAGGAAAGCCTCCACCACGTCACCCACATACACGGGGGCGAAGCGTGCCTCGCCACAGGCCAGAGGAAATGCCCCCGGGGTCAGCTTCAGCAGACCGGCGAAGCGATTGAAGAAACTGTCATCCGGCCCGAAGATCACCGAGGGGCGGAAGCTGGTGACCTGCAGCCCCGGCCCGGACTCTGCATGCATCAGATCCTCGGCCTCGCCCTTGCTGCGCAGGTAACGGGAACGTGTTTCCAGGGCATTGGCGTTGAGGGCGCTCATATGCAGCAGGCGCGGCACGCCGGTTGCCTGGCAGGATTGCAGGAAATGATCTGCCAGCTCCACGTGCACGCGCTGGAAATCCCCGGCGTGGTGTTCATTCAGGATACCCACCAGGTTGACGGCGGCGGCGCAGCCGTCCAGCAGGCTCGCGAGTTGTTCCGTCAGGCCCTGGCCGGTCTCGATCACTTCGATTCGTGGATTGACCAACAGGTGTCGCGCGCGGGCACGGCGCCGCACCGGGATGCGTACTTGCCAGCCCCGTTCCGTGAGTCGATGGGCGAGATGAGCACCGACAAAACCGCTGCCACCAAGGATGAGGATCGTTTGCTGTCTGGCCATGAAATTTCTGCTGTCGCCCTGTGAATGTCGGGCAAATAGTGGCGGCAGCCTCGTGGCAGGTCAAGGTTGGCCTTGGTGTATCTCGGGCAGGCGCTCCCGCAGCCGGGTGACAGGTCGTTCCAGTCGGTACTCGAATATGGCCGCATAGGCCAGCACATTGCGCACGTAGTTGCGGGTTTCGTGGAAGGGGATACGGTCCACCCACACCTCCGCGTCCTGTTCCTCCCCAGGCTGCCAGCGCTTCACCCGATGGGGGCCGGCATTGTAGGCGGCGGTGGCCATGGCGGGGTTGCCGCCGAACTCGTCGAGCATGCGGCGCAGGTAGGCGCTGCCCAGCAGGATGTTCTTGTCGGTCTGCAGCAGGGACTGCGTATTCGGCAGTGGCACCTGCTCCTGGCGTGCGGTCATGCGCCCGGTGGCGGGCATGAGCTGCATCAGGCCCAATGCGCCGGCGGGCGAGCGGGCGTCCTGCATGAAGGCACTCTCCTGGCGGATCACGCCGAAGATCAGCGCCGGATCCAGCCGTTGCTGTTTCGCGGTCCGCATGACTTCCCGCTGGTGTAACAGGGGGAAGCGCAGGTCGAGGTCGGAGTAGTGGGCGGCATGGGCCGTGGTGATGATGGCGCGGTCATGCCAGCCCCACTGATGGGCCAGCCGCGCGGCCAGTTCCAGGTCCCGTGGCGCAAGACGGCGGGTGAGTTCGTACCATTCCCGCCGCGCATCGGTGATCAGGCCCGCGCGGTAGAGTTCCCGGGCCCGCAGCACGCCGGGTTCGCGTTCCAGTTCCGCAAGTTCCGCCGGGCTGGCGGCGATGGGTTCGTCGTTCATGGCGTACTGCCAATCGAGCCGGTCCGCGGCCAGGAATCCGTGGTAGTCCCGTTCCTGTGCCAGGCGAGTGAATTCAGCCATGGATGCGTCCTCTCTGCCCAGGGCGTGCAGGGCCCGTGCGCGCCAGTAGCGCCATTCGCTCTTGTCGCGCTCGTCGTCGGATAGGGCCGCGTGACCGTAGAGCACCTGTTCCCACTGGTCCCCCACCAGTGCCGAACGGATGCGCCACTGCTGCACCGTATCGTCGGCGCTGGTGCCGGGGACCTGGATCAACCATTCCAGGGCGCGCGGGTGATGGGCGAAGGCCGCGGACAGGGCCATGCGCCGCAGCGCCGCACCGGCCGCTTCGGGATCCAGGCCATGCCGTGCGCGCAGGTCTTCCCAGCGGGCAAAGGCCTGTTCGGGATCATGACGGGCCAGGCGGATCAGGCCATGGTGGATGATCTCACGCGCTATGGGGCCCTCGGTGCGCAGGGCCTCGTCCGCCAGCATCTGTGCCGGTCGGCGGTGCATATCACTCCATTGCTGCACCCAGCGGCGATCCTCGGCGGAGAGTTTTTTGGCGAGAAAGGCGGCGAGCTCCAGCCGGCCGGCCTCTATGGCCAGGCCGATGCGCTCCCAGATCAGGGCGGTGGTCATGCGGCTGCTGGCATAGAGCACATCGAAAACGGGGTCGCAGGCGCCGGGTTGGGAACGGCCGACTGTCCACAGGTCGCGGGCCTGGTCGAGCAGGGCATCATCCTGTTGGTTGTTCGCCAACCTTGCCCGCAGGGCCAGACATTGCAGTTCCACGCCCTGGGGTTCTTCGTAGAAGGCGAGGAAGCGCGACCAGGCCCGCTGGTCGGCGAGGTGGCGCAGCCAGCTGGCCCGCAAGCGGCGCGCCAGGGAGGTGTCGGGATGAGCTTCCAGGAAGTCCGTGATACTGGCATCGGTCTGGGCGCTGAGATAGCGCTGCAGCTCCCAGTACTGGAGATAGGGCTGTAGAGGGTAGTCGGGAATGCGCGCGGCCAGTTGCCGGAACTGCTGACGCTGGCCACGATTAAGGGCTGCGCGTGCCTCGAGAAATAGGGCACGGTGGTCCGC
>DATHUT010000104.1:0-2673 GCA_035462005.1 Gammaproteobacteria bacterium
TTCGTGGCCCAGCCACGGCAGGCCCTGGCAGAGATGTGGCGGGTCAGCCGGCATGGCGTGGTGCTCGGGCTGCTGAACCGCCACAGCCTGCTGTACCGGCAGAAACGGGGAAGCGGCAGCTACGCGGGGGCACGCTGGGACAGCTGGGAGGATGCACGTAGATGGATCGGCGCGCTGGATCCGACACCCGTCGTGGTCAAGCATAGAACCGCGATCTTTTTGCCCGCGGGCGGACGGATGGCGCGGGTGGCGGAACAGTTGCTGCCCGGGGAACTGCCCTGGGGGGGATTCCTGGCGCTGTATCTGGGGAAATAGCGTAACGAAAAAAAGATCAGCAGGGTGTCTGCATCAATCGAAGCGCAGCGTCGCATAGTCCCCCAGCGCCCGGGCGATGTCCTGCAGGGTCGGCCATTCCGCCAATCCCGGGTCGTCGAAGGCGCCGCCGCAGTTGAACTGGCGCACCTGCGGCTGGCGTTCCGAGTGCAGGCGGAACAGGAAGACCTGTGTCTGGCGAGTGACACCCCCATCACCAGAGAAGGCGCCCACCCCCATGCCCACGGCGGCCAGTCGTACCGGTTGCATCATCACCACCGGATCGATGCGCGTGGAGATCCGGGTGATCTCGAAGTGATCGGGCTGTACCGTCTGCACCTCATCCCGCAGAGGGTTGATCTCCAGCTGGCAGTGGGGCTTGAACTCGTTGATGGATGACAGGATCTCGCCATCCTGAAAGAACACCCGGGTGCGTTCCCTGGGGAAACTCACCTCGCGGTGCAATTCGAGACTGCCGCTGCCGATGGGCACATAGGTATTGGTGGCGCTGTCACGGATGGTGAGGGGGCCGCAGGCCTGCAGCAGGAACAGGGGAACGAGCAAGACGATACTGGGGACGAATCTGGGCATGGTGATCTCGAAGTAAGGGGGGTTGTGCCGACCATCCTGGATTGCCTGACCACTGCGATCCGTCGCGCCGGTATGACGGGTACATCAGGCTTGCCCTGAATATAAACCAGGTTCGGTGGTGGGTTCTGTCAATATCCCGCAGACGTGCAAAAATTGATTATTGACAAGCCCGGCCGGGGTGACTAGCATATTCAATACTTCAATTGAATATGTGATTCTCCGAATTCGTAGACGAGGAAATACCCATGGAAGCCTTCCTGATGACCTATGAAATACCGATCCGCCTGGGCTTCTTCTTCGGGATCTTCCTGATCATGGCGGCGTGGGAAATGGCGGCTCCCCGGCGCGTGTTGCAGCATTCCAAATGGACGCGCTGGGGTAACCATCTCGGTCTTGTGTTCCTCAACAGTTTCGTGCTGCGGGTGATCACGCCCACCGCCGCCGTGGGCATGGCCCTGTTCGCCAGCGAACAGGGCTGGGGCCTATTCAATTATGTCGACGCGCCCTTCTGGTTGGCGGTGCTGGCCTCTGTGCTGATCCTGGATTTCTTCATCTGGCTGCAGCATGTGATGGTGCATGCCATCCCCCTGCTGTGGCGCCTGCACCGGGTGCATCACGCCGACCTGGATTTCGACGTCACCACCGGGGCGCGCTTCCATACCCTGGAGATCCTGCTGTCCATGGCCATCAAGTTCGCCGTCATCCTGCTGCTGGGCCCGCCCGTGGTGGCGGTGGTGATCTTCGAGGTGCTGCTCAATGCCACTTCCATGTTCAACCACAGCAATGTGCGCATGCCCCTGGGCCTGGACCGGGTGCTGCGCTGGTTCGTGGTCACGCCGGACATGCACCGCGTGCACCATTCCACCGAGGACGACGAGACCAACAGCAACTTCGGCTTCAACCTGCCCTGGTGGGACCGGCTGTTCGGGACCTACCGCGACCAGCCGCGCGCCGGCCACGAGGGCATGGAGATCGGCATCCGCTCCTTCCGCGAGGACAAGTGGTGCTCCTGGCTGCCGGGCATGCTGACTATCCCCTTCGTGGGCAAGATCAGCGACTACGCCATCAACCGTCGGCGCTGGGAGGACTGAGATGAAACGCAATGCAATACGGATCCTGCTGGTGCTGGTGCTGCTGACGGGCATCGGCCTGGCACTGCTGTACCGCGACCGGCTGGATGTGGCGGCGCTGGAGCAATGGGTGCAATCCGCCGGCCTGGCCGCACCTCTGTTGTTCATGCTGGTCTATGCCATCGCCGCGGTGTTCTTCCTGCCCGGCTCGGTGCTCACCCTGGCCGGTGGCGCCCTGTTCGGGCCGGTGCTGGGCACCTTCTACAACCTCACCGGCGCCACCCTGGGCGCTTTGCTGGCTTTCCTGGTGGCGCGCTACCTGGCCTCCGACTGGGTGGCGCAGCGGGCCGGCGGCCGCCTGAAGCAGCTGATCGCGGGCGTGGAGGCGGAAGGCTGGCGCTTCGTGGCCTTCACCCGCCTGGTGCCCCTGTTCCCCTTCAACCTGCTCAACTACGCCCTGGGCCTGACCCGCATCCGCCTGTGGCACTACCTGCTGGCCACCTACGTCTGCATGCTGCCCGGCGCCTTCGCCTACACCTACCTGGGGTATGCGGGCCGCGAGGCGGTGGCCGGTGGCGAGGGCCTGATCCAGAAGGGTCTGCTGGCACTGGCGCTGCTGGCCACGGTGGCCTTCCTGCCGCGCCTGGTGAGCCGCTGGCGCAAGCCGCCCATGGTGGACGTCCCGGAACTCAAGCAGCGC
>DATHUT010000105.1:0-4154 GCA_035462005.1 Gammaproteobacteria bacterium
TCCTGCACATGCATGAAGCGGTTCTCGAACACCGTCTCGGTGATGGTACCGGAACCCTCGGCAATGGAATTCAACACGGTGAACTGGGCCTGCATGTCCGTGGGAAAGGCCGGATAGGGCGCGGTGCGCACGGAGACCGCCTGCGGTCGCTTCCCATCCATGTTCAGTTCGATCCAGTCCTCGCCCACCTCCACCCGCGCGCCCGCCTCACGCAGCGCCTGCAGCACCGCATCCAGGGTATCGGGGCGGGCATCCTTGACGCGGATCTGGCCGCTGGTGACCGCGGCCGCCACCAGGAAGGTGCCGGTCTCGATACGGTCGGGCAGCACCCGGTAGTCCGTGCCCGAGAGGTTATCGACGCCTTCGATCTCGATGGTGTCGGTGCCGGCGCCCGTGATCTTCGCGCCCATCTGGTTGAGGCAGTTGGCGAGATCGATCACTTCCGGTTCCCGGGCCGCGTTTTCGATCAGGCTGGTACCCTTTGCCAGGGCGGCGGCCATCATCAGGTTCTCGGTGCCGGTGACGGTGACCATGTCCATCACCACCCGCGCGCCCTTGAGCCGATCGACGCGGGCGCGGATGTAGCCGCCTTCCACCTCGATATTGGCCCCCATGGCCTGGAGGCCCTTGATGTGCTGATCCACCGGCCGGGTGCCGATGGCGCAGCCGCCGGGCAGGGACACGTCGGCGCGGCCATAGCGGGCCAGCAAGGGCCCCAGCACCAGGATGGAGGCGCGCATGGTCCGCACCAGTTCGTAGGGGGCGGAGAAGTCCCGGATGGTGCGCGGGTCCGCCACGATGCTCATGCGCTCGTCCACCACCAGTTCCACGCCCATGCGCCCAAGCAGCTCCATGGTGGTGGTGACGTCATGCAGGTGGGGGACGTTGCGCACCGTCACCGGGTCATCGGCCAACAGCGTGGACGCCAGGATGGGTAATACCGCGTTCTTGGCGCCGGAGATACGGATCTCGCCGCGCAGCGGCCCGCCGCCGCTGATGATGAGTTTATCCACGCGTCAGGCCGTCACTGTCCCAGGGGGGTCTGGCTGGCCCACTGCTCGGGCGTGTAGGTGCGCAGGGACAGGGCATGCACCACGTTGTCCCGCATCAGGTTGCCCAGGGTGCCGTACACCAGCTGGTGCTGCTGCACCATGTTCTTGCCGGCGAAGGCGGGGCTGATGACGATGGCGTCGAACTTGTCACCCTGACCGCTGACACTGGCCTGGCAATCGGGCACGCCGGCCTCGATCAACTGCTTGATTTCTTCTGCACTGATACTCATAAGTCATTGTTCCATTGGGGTGATGGACCCACCCGAGCGCCCGCGGGCAGGTCCGGCATGGACCGAAACGGTGCATCATATAGAAAAACCACCGCCAGCGGGAGGCGCCCCGGCAGCTCAGGCCGCCGGCGCGCCCCGGAAGGGCAGGATGCCATCGAGGCCGCTGAGGCGGGCCATGTCCATGAGCTGGTCCGGGGCCTGGTGGAATTCGAGGTCCAGGCCGCGCTGACGCGCCAGGCGTTGCCAATGCACCAGCAGCGCGAGACCGGCGCTGTCGGTGTGACGCACGGCGCCGAGATCCACCCGCAGGCTGCCCGTCTCTGGCAACAGCGCTTCCAGTGGCGCCAGCAGCGCCGTTACCGTGGCGAATTCCAGCCGGCCACTGACCGCCACCTCGCCGGCAGCCCGGGCCTCGATCGTGCTGGCCTCGGCCATGGCCTACTCCTTGTCGGCCTGGCTGAACAGGAACTTGCCGATGAGCTGTTCCAGCACCAGGGCCGACTGGGTCAAGGTGATACGGTCACCATCGCGCAGGTATTCCATATCACCGCCGGGCTCCAGGGCCACGTACTGCTCGCCCAGCAGGCCGGAGGTAAAGATGCTGGCCGAGGTATCCAGGGGAAAGGAATCGAAGCGCGGATCGAGGCGCAGGACCACTTCGGCCTGATAATTTTCATTGTCGTAGTCAATGGCAGCCACCCGGCCCACGCGCACACCCGCCACCGTCACCGGCGAACGCACCTTCAGCCCGCCGATATTGTCGAAGCCGGCCCGGATCTCATAGCCGTCATCGCCACCCAGGTTGCTGAGGTTGCTCACCTGCATGGCCAGCACGAACAGGGCACCGAGGCCAAGGGCCACGAACAGGCCCACCAGAATTTCCACCGATTTGCTTTGCATCATGATCAGATATCCCCAAACATAAGCGCAGTGAGCACGAAATCCAGCGCCAGTACAGCCAGCGCGCCATGTACCACCGTGCGGGTGGTGGCGCGGCTGACACCTTCAGACGTGGGCACCGTGTCATAGCCCTCGTAGACGGCAATCCAGGTCACCACGAAGCCGAACACCAGGCTCTTGATGACGCCATTGTAGATGTCTTCATGCAAATCCACCTTGTCCTGGATCTGCGACCAGTAGGCGCCGGCATCCACGCCCAGCAGACCGACACCGACGAAATACCCGCCATACACCCCCACGACGCTGAAGATGGCCGCCAGCAGGGGCATGGAAATAAAGCCCGCCAGGAAGCGCGGCGCCACCACGCGACGCATGGGATCCACCGCCATCATCTCCATGCCCGACAGCTGTTCGGTCGCCTTCATCAGGCCGATCTCGGCGGTGAGCGCGGAACCGGCACGGCCGGCGAACAGCAAGGCGGTGACCACCGGGCCCAGCTCCCGCACCAGGGTCAGGGCCACCACCACGCCCAGGGACTCCGCCGCGCCGAAATCCACCAGGGTGTTATAGCCCTGCAAACCCAGCACCATGCCCACGAACAGGCCGGACACCACGATGATCAGCAGCGACAACACCCCCACGGAATAGAGTTGCTGTACCACCAGGCCCGGCCGGGGCACCAGACTGGGCAGCCCCGCAAGCACCTCGAGCAGGAACAGGTGACCGCGCCCCAAGCGCCTGAAGAAACTCAACCCCCAGTGCCCCAGCCGTTGAATCATGCCCACCATGGCCTATTGTCCCCCCGCCATGAGATCCTCAAAAAAGTCCGGCGCCGGATAATGGAAGGGCACCGGGCCATCGGGTTCACCATGGAGGAATTGGCGCACCCAGTCCGAGGACGAGGCCTCCAATTGTGCCGGGCTGCCCTGCTCCACCACCTTGCCATCGGAAATCAGGTAAAGGTGGTCGGCGATGTCCATGGCCTCGGATACGTCATGGGTCACCACGATACTGGTCAGTCCCATGGCATCGTTGAGCAGGCGTATCAGCTTCACCAGCACACCCATGGAGATCGGGTCCTGGCCGGCAAAGGGCTCGTCGTACATGACCATCATGGGGTCCAAGGCGATGGCACGCGCCAGCGCCACGCGCCGGGCCATGCCACCGGACAGTTCATTGGTGAGCAACCGGTGGCCACCACGCAGGCCCACTGCCTCCAGCTTCATGAGCACGATGTCGCGAATCATGGGTTCCGGCAGGTCCGTATGCTCGCGCAGGGGAAAGGCCACGTTATCGAATACATTGAGATCGGTCAGCAGGGCGCCGCTCTGGAACAGCATGCCCATGCGCTGGCGCAGGGCATACAACTCGCCGTGACCCAGCTTCGCGACCTCCTGGCCATCCACCGCCACCGATCCGGCCATGGGCTTGAGCTGACCACCGATCAGCCGCAACAGGGTAGTCTTGCCGGTACCACTGGGACCCATGATGGCGGTGACCTTGCCACGCGGAATATCCAGGTCCACGCCATCGAAGATCACGCGGCTGCCGCGCGTGAAGCGCAGCCCGCGGATACACACCAGGGGATCTTGCGGTGCAGAGGTGACAGGAGGATGGGCGGCCATGGTCGGCTGGGGTTCCGGGGTGATCAGCGCGCACTGTACCGTGTCAGCCGCGGTGCCGCAAACCTCCCCGGAACGGCTGTCCCGGCACCCGGATGGCGAGGTATGATGGCGTCAGTTTGACGATCCGGCGTGCCTGCATGAGCAATATCATTCCCTTCAAAAAACCCACGGCCGCAAAGCGAAACCCGGGAAACACTCTCTGCAAGCGCGGGTTTCACCAATGGCAGTCCGTGCCTGGCACCCCCTTCGACGTCAAGACCGGCAAACTGGTGACGCGCTTTCGCTGTGCACGTTGCGGCGCGGAACGTACCCAGTCCACCTGACGCCCAAACCGGGTTTCGCGTGGC
>DATHUT010000106.1:0-3396 GCA_035462005.1 Gammaproteobacteria bacterium
GTTTCCATGGAGATGGGTTCCTTGGCGATCTTGAGCACCTTGCGTACCTTGTCTTCCGGCAGGTCCATGCGCTCGGCCAGTTCTTCCGGTGTCGGTTCGCGGCCCATCTCCTGCAGCATCTGCCTGCTGATACGGTTCAGCTTGTTGATGGTCTCGATCATGTGCACCGGGATGCGGATGGTGCGCGCCTGGTCCGCGATGGAGCGGGTGATGGCCTGGCGAATCCACCAGGTCGCATAGGTCGAGAACTTGTAGCCGCGGCGGTATTCGATCTTGTCTACCGCCTTCATCAGGCCGATGTTGCCTTCCTGGAACAGGTCGAGGAACTGCAGGCCGCGGTTGTTGTACTTCTTGGCGATGGAGATCACCAGGCGCAGGTTGGCCTCCACCATTTCCTTCTTGGCGCGGCGTGCCTTGGCTTCGCCGATGGACATGCGGCGGTTGATGTCCTTGATCTCGCTGATGGCCAGGCCGCTTTCCGCCTGGATGTTCACCAGGCGGTTCTGGGCGCGCACGATCTCGTCCTTGCACTCGTCCAGCACGGCGGAATACTTGTGGCCGCCCTTGATCTGTTTCTGCAGCCACTTCGGGTCGGTCTCGTTGTCCGGGAAGGAGGTGATGAAATCCTTGCGCGGCATGTGCGCCTTGTGGACGCAGATGTCCATGATGATGCGTTCCTGGCCGCGGATACGGTCCACCGTGTCGCGCAGTGCCATGGTCAACAGCTCCACCACGCGCGGGGTCAGCTTGAAGCTGAGCAGCACTTCGGACAGCTCGGCACGCAGCTTTTCCACCCGCGCCGGGCTGGGCTTGCCCTTGCCGGCGATGGCGGCTTCGACCTTTTCGTGGCGCTTGCGCAGTTCCACGAAGCGCGCGCGGGCTTCTTCCGGATCCGGGCCGGTGTCCACGGGCGTGGCGTTGTCGTCATCATCCTCGTCATCGTCGGAGTCGCTGTCGTCGGATCTGTCATCCGAGCTGTCGGTCGTCTCCGGCGCCGCGGGCACGGGATCGTCGAGGTTGGGGTCCACGAAGCCGCTGATGACATCGGCCAGACGCGTCTCTCCGGCTTCCACCTTCGCGTACTCGTCGAGCAGCAGGTTGGTGGAGGCGGGGTAGTGGGCCAGGGCAGACAATACCTGGCCAAGACCGTCCTCGATGCGCTTGGCGATCTCGATCTCGCCCTCGCGGGTCAGCAGCTCCACCGTGCCCATCTCGCGCATGTACATGCGCACCGGGTCGGTGGTGCGGCCGAATTCGCTGTCGACGCTGGCCAGGGCGGCAGCGGCTTCCTCGGCGGCATCGTCATCGGTGGTGACCGTGGTGCCGGTCAACAACAGGGTGTCGGCATCGGGCGCGATCTCGTGGACCTCGATCCCCATGTCGTTGATCATGGTGATGATGTCTTCGATCTGTTCCGGATCGACAATGTCGTCGGGCAGGTGATCGTTGACCTCGGCATAGGTCAGGTAGCCCTGTTCCTTGCCCTTGGCAATCAGTAACTTCAATTGCGACTGCTGATCCTGATTCATGTTTCGTCCGGTTTCCGCTGGTGACGCCTGTGAGGAGGTGTGTGCTGGCCACGCCATGGCAAGAAAAGCAATCCTTCAGTATAGATCAAGCCGGATTGCATGGCTACCACGATGCTCGGGGTGGAATCCCCGTGGCGGGGGCTATGTCTTGCTAAGCAACTGTTCCAACATTACTTTCTCGTCTGCCGTGAGGGTGCGGAGATGGGCTTCGCCGAGCAGCCGCTCCAGTTCCCGTTCCCGGTGCTGCTGGGTAAGACGCGCCAGCGCCCCTTCTAGTTCCTGTGCCATGCCGGCCTCGGGCACCTGCAGGCGTGTGGCGGCCAGTTTGTGCAGGTGGCGGCCCTGCTCCTGGTCCCGCCAGTGTTCCAGCAGGGCACCAGTCGTGAGATGCGGGCGCTCCCGGGTAATTTCAAGGAGTTCGCGCAACAGATCCATGCCTGGGCTGTGGTCATCGGCCAGGCCCTCGGGAACCTGAACCGCCTGGCCGAGGGCCGGGTGGTGCAGCAGCAGGCAGATGGCGTGGCGCACCAGGCTGGGGCCGCCACTGCTGGCGCGCGGCCGCTGCACGGGGCGCTGCTCCGGCGCGGCGGCCGGGGGTGGTGTGTCGCCGCGCAGCAGGGCGGCAAGGCCGGCGCCCGGCATTCCGGCCAGTTCCCCGAGGCGCTGGATGAGCAGCTGGCGGAAGGCCCCCTCGCGCAGCTGCCGCAGCAGGGGGCGGGCCAGTTCCACCAGCCGGGCGCGGCCGTCCAGGCTGGCCATGTCCACCTGCCCCGTCAGCTGTTCGAACAGGTACTCGGACAGGGGCGTGGCCTCGCGCACGCGGCGCTCGAAGGCCTCGCGGCCCTCCTTGCGTACCTGGCTGTCCGGGTCTTCCCCCTCGGGCAGGAACAGGAAACGTACCTGGCGGCCGTCCTGCAATACCGGCAAGGTGTTCTCCAGGGCGCGCCAGGCGGCCTCGCGGCCGGCGCGGTCGCCATCGAAGCAGAACACCACCTCGGGCACGGTGCGGAACAGCCGGTCGAGGTGTTCGCGGGTGGTGGACGTGCCCAGGGTGGCCACGGCATAGCCGATGCCGAACTGGGCCAGGGCCACCACGTCCATGTAGCCTTCCACCACCAGCAGGCGCTCCAGCTTGCGTTCCGCCTTGCGGGCCTCGTACAGGCCGTACAGTTCCTGGCCCTTGTGGAACACGGGGCTTTCCGGGCTGTTGAGGTACTTGGGCTTGTCGTCGCCCAGCACCCGCCCGCCGAAGCCGATCACCCGGCCGCGCCGATCGCGGATGGGGAACATCACCCGGTCGCGAAAGCGGTCATAGGGGCTGCCGTCGTCGCGGGTCAGGGTCAGGCCCAGCAGCAGCAGATCCTGGCGGGTCTGGTGCTCCCGGCCAAGCTCCGCTTCCAGGTTCTCCCAGCCGGGCGGGGCGTAGCCGATGCCGAAACGGGCGGCGATCTCGCCGCTCAGGCCGCGCTGCTTCAGATAGGTGACGGCCTTGTGGGCCTGGGGATGCTCGCGCAGCTGGCGGCGAAAATAGTGGTCGGCCTGTTCCAGCAGGGTGAAGAGCCGCCGGCTGTCGTCCGCCGGGCGGGCCGTGCCGCCGTCCTCGCGCGGTACCTCCAGACCCAGGCCGCGGGCCAGTTCCTCGATGGCCTCCACGAACTCCAGGTGCTCGAAGTCCATGAGGAAGCCGATGGCGCTGCCATGGGCGCCGCAGCCAAAACAGTGGTAGAACTGCTTGGTCTGGCTGACGGAGAAGGAGGGGGTCTTTTCGCTGTGGAAGGGACAACAGGCGGTGTAGTCGCGGCCGGCCTTCTTCAATGGCACACGACTGTCGATGACCTCCACGAGGTCCACGCGGGCGAGGAGATCA
>DATHUT010000107.1:0-3507 GCA_035462005.1 Gammaproteobacteria bacterium
CTGGCTCACCGCCTATCAGAACGTGGAGCTGGCCGTGAAGCAGGTATTTTGCGGCCGCAAGAGCCGCCACGAAATGGACGAGTGGATACGCCACAACCTGGAGTTGGTGCACATGGATCATGCACTGCACAAGCGGCCAGACGAGATTTCCGGCGGCATGAAGCAGCGCGTGGGCATCGCCCGCGCCCTGGCCATGGAGCCCAAGGTGCTGCTGCTGGACGAGCCCTTCGGTGCCCTGGACGCCCTTACCCGCACCCATATGCAGGACTCGCTCATGGAGATCCAGCAGGTGCTGGGCAACACCGTGATCATGATCACCCACGATGTGGACGAGGCCGTGTTGCTGTCCGACCGCATCGTGATGATGACCAATGGTCCCGCCGCCACCGTCGGCGACATCCTGGAAGTCGACCTGCCGCGGCCACGTCGGCGCCTGGAACTGGCGGAGGACCCCGCCTACAACCATTACCGTGCAGAAGTGGTGCGCTTCCTGCACGAGGGCCATGCGCGACCGAAACCAATTCCACAGGCCGGGACCCGGACCCCGCTGGAAAAGACCGAGCTGAAGATTGGCTTCATGCCACTCACTGACTGCGCGCCCCTGGTGGTGGCCCGGGAGAAGGGCTTTTTCGCGGAACAGGGGCTCGACGTCAACCTGGTTCGCGAATCGTCTTGGGCCAATATCCGCGACAAGGTGCGCTATGGTCTGCTCGATGGAGCCCAGATGTTGGCGGGCATTCCTCTGGCGGCCAGCGTGCCCTCGCGTGGCACGCCCATGGTGGCGGCCATGAGCCTCGACCTCAATGGCAATGCCATCACCGTGTCCCGCGAGCTGTATGCCCGCATGCAGGCCACGGGCGAGGACCTGCACGATGCCATGGGTAGCGCCCGCGCGCTGCGCAAGGTAATCGATATCGACCAGCAGCAGGATGTCGAGCCGCTGATCTTCGCCGTGGTATTCCCGGAATCCTCCCACAACTACCTATTGCGCTACTGGATGGCGAGTGCCGGAATCGATCCGGATGTCGACGTGATCCTACTGGTGGTACCGCCACCGCGGATGGTGAGTCACCTGAAGCAGGGGCTGATCTCGGGCTTCTGTGTCGGCGAGCCCTGGAACGCCCTGGCGGTGGAAAAGGCCAAGGGTCATACCCTCATCAGCAGCCATGCCATCTGGAACAACCACCCCGAGAAGGTCTATGGAGCTACCCGCGCCTGGTCGGAGCAGCATCCTCACAGCCTGCAGGCCCTGGTCACGGCTCTCATGCGGGCCTGCGCCTGGATCGACGACACGGGCAATCGCGAGGAACTCTGTATGCTGCTGGGCCAGTCGCGCTACCTGGATTGTCCACCGGAGGTGCTGCGCCAGTCCCTGAGTGGAAACTACCCCACCTGCGCCGGCGAGCCGCCTCTGGCGTGTCCCGATTTCAATGTCTTCCATCGTTATGCAGCCAACTATCCCTGGCGCTCTCACGCCCTCTGGACCCTGGCGCAGATGCGCCGTTGGGGTCAGCTGGATGATTCCATCGACCTGGAACGGATAGCCCACGAGGTCTACCGGCCGGAATGGGTGCGCAAGGCAGGGCAGCTGTTGGAATATCCGGTTCCGGAACAGGAATACAAGCGCGAAGGCGGACATGCGGCGTCGTGGCCACTGGTGAGTGAGGGCAACTCCATCACCATGGGGTCCGATGCCTTCATGGACGGCCGCTTGTTTGATCCCGGGGATATCAAAGGTTACCTGAAAGGGTTTGACGACTTGTACGAAGAGAAGACGACCGGCCAGCGCCTGGCCCTGGAGTGCGTGAAATGAAAGAAAAACTGGTATTGATCGGCAATGGCATGGCGGGTATGCGCACGCTGGAGGAACTGCTCAAGATCGATCCGGAGCAGTACGACATCACGGTGTTCGGCGCCGAGCCCTACGGAAACTACAACCGCATCATGCTCTCCCCGGTGCTGGCCGGTGAAAAGACCATCGATCAGATCATGCTCAATGACGAGCAATGGTATGCGGACAACGGCATCCGGCTGCACAAGGGCAAGCAGATCGTCGATATCGACCGCGCCCGCCGCCGGGTAATCGCCGCCGACGGCACTCAAGCTCCCTACGATCGCCTGATCCTGGCCACCGGTTCCACGCCCTTCATCATCCCGGTACCGGGCAATGAACTCGAGGGGGTGATCGGTTTTCGCGACATCCAGGACGTGGATCGCATGCTGGCGGCGACTACAAGAGCAGATGGCCATGCGGTGGTGATCGGCGGTGGTCTGCTGGGTCTGGAAGCGGCCAATGGCCTGCTCAAGCAGGGCATGCGCGTCACCGTGGTGCACCTGCTCGACAGCCTGATGGAGCGCCAGCTCGACAAGGCGGCCGCCAAGCTGCTCAAACGTTCCCTGGAGCAGAGAGGGATCCACTTCCTCATGGAAGCACAGACCGAGGCGATCCTGGGCCAGGAGCGGGTGGAGGCGGTGCGCTTCAAGGATGGCAATGAGCTTTCCGCCGACCTGGTGGTGATGGCCGTGGGCATACGTCCCAATATTGAATTGGCCCGGCAGGTGGGGCTGCACTGCGAGCGCGGTGTGGTGGTGACCGACACGCTGCAGACCTACGACCCGCGGGTGTATGCGGTCGGTGAATGCGTTCAGCACCGTGGCACTACTTACGGCCTGGTGGCGCCGCTGTTCGAACAGGCCAAGGTCTGCGCCAACCACCTGGCCAAACACGGCATCGCCCGCTACGAGGGATCCCTGACCTCCACCAAGCTCAAGGTCACCGGAATCGACCTGTTCTCCGCCGGGGATTTCAGCGGCGATGACAGTACCGAGGAACTGCTGTTACAGGATCCGGCCCGCGGCATTTACAAGAAGGTGGTGGTGAAGGACAACCGCATCCAGGGTGCGGTGATGTACGGCGATACCCTGGACGGCACCTGGTATTTCGAGTTGATGCGCGATGGCACCGACATCTCTGAATTGCGCGAGAACCTGCTGTTCGGCCAGGCGCACCTGGGGGATTCCGGTCATGGCCCTGAAAAACGCGTGGCGGCGATGGCGGACACGGCGGAGATCTGTGGCTGCAACGGCGTGTGCAAGGGCGATATCGTCAAGGCCATCGGCGACAAGAAATTGTTCACCCTGGAAGAGGTGCGCGCCCATACCAAGGCCTCCAGTTCCTGC
Source organism: Gammaproteobacteria bacterium (assembly GCA_035462005.1). Lineage (GTDB taxonomy): Bacteria > Pseudomonadota > Gammaproteobacteria > DSM-19610 > DSM-19610 > JAIVHA01. Next base: position 3,181 of record DATHUT010000107.1, read on the forward strand.
GGTTCCTGTACCGGCCTGGTGGAGGCGCTGTTGGCCCATACGGTGGGCGGTGACTATTCGGCCGCCCCGCACCGCAAGCCACTTTGTGGCTGTACCGAGCACAGCCACGACGAGGTACGCGCTGCGCTGATCGCCAACGAACTCAAGACCATGGCGGCGGTGCGCGACTTCCTGGAATGGAAAACCCCCGACGGCTGTCCCAAGTGCCGCACCGCGTTGAACTACTACCTGCTCTGCGCCTGGCCTGCTGAATACCAGGATGACAGCCAATCGCGTTACATCAATGAGCGTGCCCATGCCAACATCCAGAAGGATGCGACCTATTCC